>JANNFJ010001366.1:0-4575 GCA_031379725.1 Calothrix sp. OTE_75_metabat_31 | reverse complement strand
CACAACAGAATTTTTTCAAAAGCATTAACCCCTTCTACAAATTTTATCCCATATTGCGAGCGCAGAAGCTGAAATTCAGATTGGATTTCTGGAGCAAATGTAAGTAATGGATTTTGCCAATTATCCCATTCCCACAAGTCCCAATTAATCGAAATAGTAAATCGATTACGGTTATAGAAATCATGATGGGCAAAAGCATCAAGAAAAGCATTTGCTGCACAATAATCTACCTGTCCCAGACCACCACAAATAGAAGTAACTGAAGAAAACAGAACCAAGAAATCTAAATTAATATCTTGCACTTGTAATACATCATCCAATACAAGCGTTCCTTTCACCTTCGATAAAAGAACATTTTCTGCCATTTCTGGACTTTTTAATTGAATTAAACCCGCCCCTGGAACTCCAGCAGCATGAATTACACCATGAATAGTGCCAAAGTGCTGACAAACTTGATTAACCATCCCTTGCATTTGTTGGTGATTTCCAACATCAGCTTGTATAACTAAAACAGAAGCACCATATTCTTCTAGTTTTTGAACTTTCTGTATTTTGCAGCTTATTGGGTCTTCCTTGCCATGTTCAGATAACCATTGCTGCCATTCAGAGACAGCAGGCAATCCCGAACGTCCGACTAGCACTAATTTTGCTTTTACTGTCTTTGCTAAATATTGGGCAATTTCTAATCCAATCCCACCCAATCCACCTGTAATAATATAAACTCCTTCTTGGCGTAATTTAGGTGTATTTTGGATTAAATTTTTAACTGGTAGCTTTTCAAAACATTGTACCCAGCGCTGATTATCTCGATATGCAATCACCAAGTCTGGAGATTGATTAATAAGTTCTGCAAATAGCTTTTCAGTGATTTGCTGCGTTGATTGGGTATTGGCTTGGGTAAGAGTAATATCAATGCTGCGACAGCTAACATTTGAATATTCTTGAGGAATAACTTTACAGATTCCGAGAAGTGTTGCCTTTGCTGGACATAAATGGTCGCTATCAGTTATGTGCTGTAATTGATTGGATATAACATCAATACGTATAGAATTAGTCGAGTTTTGTTCTCCTAGTGCCTGTGCTAAAAATAACAAGCTCCAAAAACTACGTCCTTGAATCTCTTCCCAACTTGCCAATCCGAACTGAGTATATTGATGAGGTGTAACATTCCAAAAGTGAGCAATATGTTGAGGTTGATTATAATGGCGAAGTTCTTGGAGCAGAACATCGTAGTCATCCCTGTTTTCGGGATTAATGGCATACTCGCATTGATTATATTTAGCAAATTTCTCTGCGGCTCTAACAATTACGACTTCTTGATTTTCCTTCTTGAGTAATTCTACAACTTGGGCACCCACTCCACAATCATCGATAAACACCAGCCAAAATTGCTTTTGCTCGACGACATTATAATTTAAAGATAAAGGTGATATGCTCCTCTTCCATGAAGGGACATAAAACCAGTCATTTATATCTAGTTTACATGTATATGGTTTCTTGGCTTGATCTATCCAATAGCGCTGACGCTCAAAAGGATAAGTTGGTAAAGATACACGACGAGGTTTTTCGTGCTGATAAAATCCAAACCAATCAATCTTAACTCCCGCTAACCACAATTCCCCCAAGCTATGAAGTAAGCAAGCAATATGAGCTTTTTGCTCTTGGGGGTGGGGTAGTGACCGTAACACTAACTGCTGTGTTGATAGTTGGGAATGTTGTTTGACGAGAGAACATAATGTTCGTCCTGTCCCAACTTCCAACAAAATCAGATTTGGTTCTTGTAGTAATGTCAAAATACCCGCACTAAATCGCACGGTTTGCCGTAGATGCTGTGCCCAATAATTAGCATCTGTAGCTTGTTCTCCTGTAATCCAAGTTCCCGTAAGATTTGATATAAAAGGAATATGAGGAGAATTTAGTTTGATTTTTTTGACTTCTTCAATGAATGGTTTCAAAACAGGTTCCATCATTTGGGAGTGAAAAGCATGGGAAGTATGCAAACGACGATAGTCTACACCTAAAACAGCAAGTTTTTCCTCAAAAGTCTCTATGTCCTCAAAATTTCCTGCTACCACACATAGATTTGGTGCATTGCTAGCAGCTAAACACAAGTTTTCATTGAGCAATGCTTTGATTTCTACTTCTGGTAAAGCAACCGACAGCATTGCTCCCGCTGGCATTTGTTGCATTAGCTGCGCGCGTCTAGCGACCAAAGCGAGAGCATCTTCAATTGATATAACGCCAGCAAGACTTGCAGCAACGTATTCCCCAATACTATGACCTATCATGGCTTGAGGAAAAATTCCCCAAGACATCCACAACCGAGCTAAGGCATATTCAATTACAAATAATGCTGGTTGTGTTAGAGATGTTTGCCCCAGTTGTGCTGTTGCTGCTTCGTTGTCAAACTCACTAGGATAAATGACAGAACGCAAATCTAAGCCTAAATATGGTTGTAATATTAAGCAACACTTGTCCACTTCTGAGCGAAAAGTTTGCTCAGTCTCGTATAGTGAGCTAGCCATATTTACGTATTGGGAACCCTGTCCAGGGAACATAAAAGTGATTGAGCGATGAATGAACTCAGTTTTGTCACTTTTGTCTGTTAATACTCGTTGGGGTTCA
This sequence comes from Calothrix sp. OTE_75_metabat_31, assembly GCA_031379725.1. GTDB lineage: Bacteria > Cyanobacteriota > Cyanobacteriia > Cyanobacteriales > Nostocaceae > JANNFJ01. The sequence continues at coordinate 1,950 of JANNFJ010001366.1, read as the reverse complement.
TTTCCCTCCAAAGTACTTACTGCATCGGCGACATTGTTACACACCACCATCCGACGATGATTAAACTCTCGGCGTCCTACTTGTAATGTGTAAGCTACATGGTTTAATTCTAGATGAGGATGCTGTTTCAGGTGATTAACTAAATTTTGTGTAGCATTTAAAAGCGCTGATTCAGTTTTGGCAGACAGTAACAATAACTGATACTCTCTGCTTGGCTCCAAGTCTTGTTCCCAAGGCATCTCTTCTAAAATGACATGGGCATTAGTTCCACCAATACCCAGAGAACTGATGCCTGCACGACGTGGTACACCAGTTTCTTGCCATTCCATGAGTTTGGTATTCACGTAAAAAGGGCTATTGCCAAAGTCTATTTCTACATTTGGCTGGGAAAAATTTAAACTAGGTGGTATTAATTTATGCTTTATCGCCAGAACTGTTTTAATTAAACCAGCTATTCCCGCTGCTGCATCTAAATGCCCAATATTCGTTTTGACAGAACCAATAGCACAATAGTTATTTTTTTGATTATTTTTTTGACTATTAGTACGGTAAGCATTCGTTAAAGCAGAAATTTCAATCGGGTCTCCTAAAGCAGTTCCCGTACCATGAGCTTCAACATAACCAATTGTCTCAGGCTCTACACCAGCCAATAGCAAAGCTTCGGAAATTGCTTGAGCTTGCCCATCCACACTCGGAGCAGTGTAACCAACTTTATTAGAACCATCATTATTAATAGCAGTACCTCGGATGACAGCGTAAATATTGTCACCATCTGCAACAGCATCCGATAGTCGCTTTAAGACTACTACTCCCACACCGTTACCAATAATTGTTCCTTGAGCTTTAATGTCAAAAGCTCGACAATGACCATCAGGTGATAAGATTCCGCCTTCTTGATGTAAATAACCAGTTTTTTGCGGGACTCGAATCGAAACCCCACCAGCTAAAGCCATATCACATTGATAGTTAAGTAAGCTTTGACAAGCTAAAGCTGTTGCAACTAGCGATGTGGAACAAGCTGTTTGTACAGTTAGGCTAGGGCCTGTGAGATTTAATTTATAAGAAACGCGAGTAGCAAGAAAATCTTTATCGTTACCAAGTAATTTTTGAAAACTATTAGCTGAACCAATTTGGTCGTAGTTGAAATCAAATGATAAATAGTTGCTTAAACTGGCGCCTGCATAAACACCAATCCTGCTTTCAGTACGTTGAGTGTCACAACCAGCGTCTTCTAAAGCTTCCCAAGCACATTCCAAGAATAAACGGTGTTGCGGGTCAGTAATTTCTGCTTCTTTAGGGTTAAAACTAAAAAAACTAGCATCGAATAAATCAATATCTTCTAATGTAGCGCCAGCTTTGACATAATTCGGATGATTTATTAGCTCTGGAGATATTCCAGCAGCAATTAATTCTTCATTACTAAACTCAGAAATTGATTCGACACCATTACACAAATTCCGCCAAAATTCTGTAATATTTTTTGCACCAGGAAATTGCCCTGCTATACCAATAACGGCAATGAGTTCCAAACTATCGCTATTTGTAGCATTCATTATTTACCTACCTCGCTTCCTAAATGATTGCTGACGCTTGATTGATTCAATTTGCTTTTGCGTGCGATTTTGAGTCTCTACAAGTACGGGTAGTTGATTTAGTGGTTGACTGATTTGTTGGTTTAAGTGCTGCGCTAAAGAATAAATCGTTGGATGTTGAAACATTGTGACTACAGATATATCGCTCTTCAATACAGTGCGTAGAGTATTATTTACCTGAAGCAACAGTAATGAATGTCCGCCTAAGTCAAAAAAGTTATCATGAATACCTACTTTATCTAAATGCAACACTTGGCACCAAATTTGGGCAATATTTTTCTCGATTTCAGATTGTGGTGGTTGATAAATGGCACTCAATTCTTGACGTAAATCGGGTGCTGGTAAAGCACGACGGTCT
>JANNFJ010001360.1:0-1772 GCA_031379725.1 Calothrix sp. OTE_75_metabat_31 | reverse complement strand
CCCGAAAAATCCGAATCTGAATCTGAACAACCAGACCCAGAAAAATAAATCAGATCCAATACCCGTAGGATAGTCCAAAAGCCTGTCCTACTATAGCCTAGTACAACAAGGCGGAAATAAAGCTACCATCTAAAATGCTTGAAACGCCCATTAAATAATCTTTGTTTATGAGTGCCTTTGTACTTTTTACTTTTGCCTTGTTGTACTAGTGGTAATAGTCTGAGTGTAGGATGTAGAGACGTTAAATGTAACGTCTCTACAAGGTTTCAGAAAACGCACTATCAACGAACGGTACTAGGCAAAGTATTCCAATTTATTTAAAAGTATTCGTTATTTCTTGATATCTATATAGTTTTTGATTATTCTACAATTGTACGCATTATTAGATGTATTTATACTGAAAAAAATTAATGGGAGTAAAATAAATGCTCTTATTGCACTCATCAAACGGCTAATATTAACCTTTTATCCTGAATGCACTTGTTTAACGCAGTAAAATTATTTATACACTGGCTTGCGTATTATTCCTGTGGTGTTTGAAATTGACTCCGCTGATAATCCCATCAATGCTACGTTTCTTTTGTTAAAAAAAATACTCACAGAATTGCGGTGCGCTAATTCGACTGATACGTACTTTTTACAACAGTTCAGTAGTAAGGGAGATATAAATATGAAGATGTGGAAGTTGGCTGCTATGGTACTTGTATTTGGCGCAGGAGTATCAGCTTTAAAGATGTGTTCCAATTATCCGCATACAACTGAAAATCTTGTGGGATTGAAATTGAAAGAACATCAAGAATCTACAGAAGATTTTGATAAATCAATCCAAATTCGTCATAATTCAACTAATCCTAATTTGAATAAAGGTTTTATCAAATTTCAATCCGGTGATTACCAAGGGGCAATCGAGGATTTTACCCAAGCAATCGAGAAAAACCCTAATGATGCCGAAGCTTACAGCAATCGTGGTGCTGTACAAATGGGTTTAAAGAAATATCAACAGGCAATTGAAGATTACAACAAAGCTTTAGAGATTAATCCCGAACTAGCCGAAGTTCATGTAAACCGTGGGCTGGTTCGTGCTAAATTGGGAAATTATAAAGCGGCAATTGCAGACTATAACCAATCAATCCAAATTAATCCTGAGTACGATAATGCATACTTCAACCGAGGTGTAGCTTACCATAAGTTAGGGGATGACAATAATGCTCAGGCTGATTCGCAAAAACTTGCTGACCTTTATAAAAAACAAGGGGCAGCAGTTGATTCCGAGGAAATATTGAATACAATCAAACAATTTGACAGTAATCCAAGAAATAAATGATGTCGTAGGATATGCGTCTCACCTGTCTTACAAATAAACAAAGACAGGCGAGACACCTATCTCAATAGTACTCGGTTAAGAAATTGATCCCCCCAACCCCCCTTTTTAAGGGGGGGCTAAAAGCCTTATAAAGTCCCCCTTTTTAAGGGGGATTTAGGGGGATCAATTCTAGCAAAAAACTTTAACCGAGCAGTATTGACACCTATCTGACGCGACTCCTACGAGAAATATTTTTTTAAGTGTCAAATATAACCTGTTATTGCGATCGCGTAGCCGCCTTGAAAGGGCTAGCGCTTACGTAGCTCAGTTTACAGCAATAGCAAGGGTTTTGATAACTTTATATTTTGTTACATGCTTATATTTATTCGTATCAACTTACTGAATTAGTACAAAGTCTTAAGTCAAAATCAGCAATTAGTAATTTAACTAGTATTTGTATATACTTGTG
>JANNFJ010001324.1:0-1669 GCA_031379725.1 Calothrix sp. OTE_75_metabat_31 | reverse complement strand
GATTACTTGCTGCACAACAGGGAGAACGAAAAATAGCAGTAGAAATTAAAAGTTTTATTAGTCCCTCAGAAATGGCAGATTTAAAAGATGCAATTGGGGGATTTGTTCTATACCGTGCTGTGATGCGTCTTCGAGAGCCAGAAAGAGTATTATATTTAGCAGTACGTGATAATATTTTTAACACTTTGTTTCAAGAACCAATTGGTACACTATTAATAGAAGCTGAAAATCTCTATATAATTGTCTTCGATAGCGATAATCAGAGGATTGTACAATGGATACCTTAGATAATTACCGAAATATTATTAAAGATGTCTTAATTGCCTATACCAAAATTCCTTATTCTTATGGAGATATGGTATGTAAAACAGTTTTTGATAGTACCACTGATAGTTATTTACTAGTTACTTTAGGATGGGACGGCATAAACCGCGTTCATGGTTGTTTAGTCCATATTGATATTTTAAATGAAAAAGTATGGGTACAGCGTGATGATACAGAAGATGGTGTAACCTATGAATTAGAAGAAGCAGGTATTCCTAAAGATAAAATTGTTTTGGCATTTCATCCGCTTAATATTAGACAACATACGGGATATGCTACAGCTTGATAAAATAATATTAATGATGGTTTATTTGTAGGTTGGGTGGAACGGAGTGAAACCTAAAAATTTTAAGTATTTGTTGGGTTACGCTATCGCTACACCCAACCTACAATATTGATAAATATCTATACTAAACCTTATTTTCTGGCATTTCTGAAGAATGATGTTCCTGAATTAACCAATTATTTCCGATTTTTTGATAGACAAAAGTATAACGTGCTTTAACTTGTTCGGGTTTGCCATTTTTTCTAAGATTAATATCGTATCTACCGGATACAATAGCAACATCACAAAAAATCTTAATATTCTCTTCTTTCATCGTCCCAACAGGTTGAAGTTTCAGAAATTGCTCGAAGTATTGTTTTATCTGAGTACGATTGTGTCGAACTTGGTTGGATACTGTAGGTAGCAAAATCGCATTTGGGGCATAATTTTTGACAACTTCGCTTGCTTTACCCGTTTTCAGCGATGCATTCCATCGATCGAAAAGTTGAGCAATTTCACTTTTATCAACTTGCGGACATTTTTGTTCGCTATTGACTTCTAATATATCTTTTCTCTGAGTTGCAGATATTAAAAGTACTAAAGCTATTAATGATAAGAAAATCGATTGGATTCGATTCACATTTCCTCCTTAGAGTTTCCTTTTTTCATTTAATGAATTTATTAAATAAACTTATCCGCTTTCCGATTTTATTTTTGTAAATAATGCTAATTTTGACAAAATAAACTTAGTATATAAAACTAAAGTCTTGTATATAACATTTCTGAATCATACAGATGAAAAAAAGAAACCCGGAATTTTTAAAATTCCGGGTTTTTAGGTCTTAGTATTAATTAGTCTATAAACTTTGTAGGGGCAGTTGAGATATCGTGCCCGAATATATTCTCATAACGATTTAAAAAAATGATATTCTTGATAAGGCATTGCACCATCATTCATATCACGAATATCTGTTTGTAGATAACTATTTTTTTGATAAAAAAAATGTGCCCGATTAAATCGAGTATCTGACCAAAGATGTACTTCCCTAATACCATTTCCCTTACACCATCGTATCGCTG
>JANNFJ010001286.1:0-1947 GCA_031379725.1 Calothrix sp. OTE_75_metabat_31 | reverse complement strand
AGTAACAGCAATTTTAGTCGGTGATGCGCTATTTGGCGAACAAGATTATGTCAAGCAACTACATCAACAAGTTGCCAAACTCGGACTTGAAAGCCGCGTCAAATTTCTGGGTTTTTGTAACAATGTTTCGCAGTTAATGTTAGCTTGTGATTTAGTAGCGCATACCTCCACCGCACCTGAACCTTTTGGGAGGGTAATAGTTGAAGCTATGCTTTGCGGAAAACCCGTAGTTGCAGCCAAAGCAGGGGGGGCAATGGAAATAGTTGAGCATGGTATGAATGGCTTTTTAACTACACCAAATGAACCGCAGGAACTCGCAGAAGTTATTGATACTTGCGTCAGGGAAGTAGAAAAAACCGCGATGTTGGCAAGTAATGCTCGACAAAGTGCGATCGCACGATTTGATATCGAGGTAATTAATAGACAGATTGGTGGTTTGCTGAATCGTTTGGTAGAAAATAAGTAGCTAGGATTGCTGCTTTGTACAGTACTTATTGTCAAAATCGAGCGATATAGTAGAATCAATGGTTTCCTTGCCACTAATTATACTCATGATTTATCTGTAAGCATGAAAAATCACCCTACTAGTATTTTCGTTGCTGTTTTGACAGCAGCTACGGTTTCGTCTTGTTCCCATCCGAACGTCAACATTATCAACAACTCTCAAAGCGAATTGAGCAATGTTGCTATTTCTGGCACTGGCTTTTCCCAGACAGTTGGCAATATCAAAATCGGGGAAAAGCAATCTATATTAATCAAACCCTCCGGAGAGTCGGGTATAGCTTTGGTTTTTGATGCTGCCGGTAAACGTCATTCCTCTAAACCACGCGGTTATTTTGAGTCGAGTGCAGATAAACTAAATGTGACTATTGCACCCGATTTTACCGTTGATGTAAAAAATACTCAATGATAAAGAATCCATAGCTATCCACAAAATCAAGTTTAAAATAACACGTTCAAATGGTCACACGGGGAAATGGCAGTCATTACTCGGATTGATATCCTCCTTCGTATTTGTAAAACGTTTAGATGTGCTTTCGCTTGGTAAAGCTATAATTTAAAATACGAGACAAGCCTGAAGCACTTCGGAGTAATAGCAATGGCAGAACTAACCATTCAAATTTCTGATGAACTAGCCCAACGTTTAGAACCGTTGCAAAATCAATTACCCGAATTGCTTTGGCAATTGTTAGACGCTGCTAATTTACCAATAAACTCTCAACCAATAGTCCCACGTCAGACTACCGACATTCCCGCAGTTTATCAAGAAGTTCTCGATTTTTTAATTAAGCGTCCAACATCATCCGAAATAGTTGCTTTTAAAGTTTCACCACAAGCTCAAACACGGTTGCAGCAGTTATTAAAAAAGAATCGCTCTGCAATACTTACTCCAACCGAATTAGCGGAGTTAGATGTTTATGAGCAGTTAGAGCATATGATGATTTTATTAAAGGCGCGAGCTTTAAAACACGACGAGCAAACATGACTTCTGATTACATTTCCACTTCACTGCGTAAGCTGATAATAGAACGAGCTTCAAAATGTTGTGAATACTGCTTAATTAATCAAGATTTTTCAATTTATACTCATGAAATAGATCATATTATAGCTCTTAAACATGGTGGTGAAACTAATGCTGATAATTTGGCACTTTCATGTTTATCCTGTAATCGTTATAAAGGTTCTGACTTTGCTACTATAGATCAAGCCACTAAAGAAATTGTCTTGTTGTTTAATCCCCGCAGTCAAATTTGGAACAAACATTTTTATATTGAAAATGGAAGAATAGTTGGGAAAACTCAAATTGGTCAGGCAACAGCAAAATTGCTCCAATTAAATGCTGAGAATCGCGTACTTCAACGGCAAGCTTTGATTAATCAAGGACAATACCCGTAAATTGGAACTTGTATTACATAGCACTTAACGGGAAACACGCTTAGATGTTTC
>JANNFJ010001267.1:0-2360 GCA_031379725.1 Calothrix sp. OTE_75_metabat_31 | reverse complement strand
CTCCGCCTGGGAACGGACTTCGAGAGGCTCTGCCTCTCGTCAAGCCTAGCAAAGGCACTCCGGAGGCAGAGCCTCCCGGCATGGGTTCCCAGCCCGGAGGCTGGGAACCAGTCAGGGCAAGGGCTGTGTCTTAACTTAGTGCCATTCGTCTATAAGCATTTATACTAAGTCGTCACCTGAATCCGTAAATAAAGATGCTAAATCCCTATAACCGCTAATAACACGCAAAATTTCGATTCCGCTATCATTAATCCGGTAAAGAATAATGTAACCTTCTATTGGTATACCTCGTAAGTAATCTTTAATATCAGCGTAACTGCGTCCCATATTGGGAAAATTAGCCAGATGTCTACATTTTTTATTAAACTCATCAATAAAACGCTCTCCAGCATCAACATTACGAATGGTGAAATAATCAATAATGTCTTCTAAATCTTGATTTGCCTCTGGGGAGATAATGTGCTGTTTCATGCTTGATTTTTTTTAGCTTTACGCAGTTTCTCTCGCAGTCGCGCAACTACAACTTCCCCATCAATTCCTTCACCTCTATCTAACTGTTGGGCAGCAACTTCTACTTTCTGGCGAGTTTCTTCAACCCAATTTTGATAACCCTTTTCCCACTCATCTAATAGCTTTAATGCTTTACTAACAACTTCTTCGGCATTTCCATATTTCCCTTTGGCAATTTGTGTTTGAATCAATTGTTCATCTTCGGGTTTAAGTTGGATATTCATAATTATTATTTGTTATTGGTCTAGTATGCTTTCCTTCATATAGCAAACGGCGCACTGTTCGTGGGAACAAGTTGGATCTCAAAGAACAACTCACCGTCTTCACCTGAATGTTCCTGCAATCATATCCTGCCACAGGTTCCGGTATCGTTGAGTCGAAAGATCATCGGGATTGTATTTCCCCTGCGGGCTTGACTGATTTTTTCGGTAAGGCCACGCAGAGTCGGGTCAAGGAGATAGTCCTCTGTGTCAGGATCTATGGCAATAAACCAGTTTGGATAGGTTTCTCTAAGGGTAGGGCGGAGATGCTCGAACAGCGGACGACACCGATCTTCCAGGGACTGTTGAGCTTCGCGCTCACGTTGGATGACCTCGGGATCGGTTGGGGTTGGTTGGTGGCACAATGCGCGTGCGGCGTGGCTGTGATAGCTGGGTCATGGCACTCACGATATTCAGGTAATACTATTATGCTGCTTCGGCGGGATGTGTTGCATATTGGGAACATTTACAACATACCCACGTTCGCTAACAGCATAATTATGGAAATCGCATCCCCAAAGCTTTGTGACAAAATCCGATTTGATTATTTCGACAAAAGACCTTACAAAAACCTACAAAAGCAAACCTGTTATTGACCGATTAAATCTAGCTGTACCTCGCGGCTCAATTTGCGGTTTTCTCGGTCGCAATGGGGCAGGTAAAAGTACCACAATCAAGTTATTACTAGGATTAATCAAGCCTTCAAGCGGGGATGGGACTATTCTTGGTCAAAACATTGTTAAAGACAGCGTTAGTATTCGGGAACGGGTCGGTTTTCTTGCACAAGAGCCACGCTTTTACGATTATCTAAGCGCCCGCGAAACATTGCGTTTTGTTGCCTCGTTCTTTTTCAAAGGCACTAAAGCCTTAATCGAAAACCGAATTGATGAAATGATTCAACTTGTGGGGTTGGATGGGAAAGCAGACCGTCCGGTTCGGGGTTTTTCGGGGGGTGAGCGTCAGCGTTTAGGTATTGCTCAAGCTGCAATTAATGACCCAGAGTTGATTATTCTGGATGAACCTGCGTCTGCTTTAGACCCGTTGGGAAGACGCGATATGTTACAAATTTTGGAAAGTTTTCGGGGACGAAGTACAGTTTTTTATTCGACGCATATTCTGGATGACGTGCAACGGGTGAGCGATATGGTGGTGATTCTCAACCGTGGTAGATTAATGGCTCAAGGTTCGATTCAAGAATTGCTTGCGGGTGATAGGAGTCAATTTCATGTAACAGTGCGTGGTGACGGGTTGGGAATAGGCGATCGCTTAACGAATATACCCTGGATTAAAACTATTGCGACTGAAGAAGGGTTTCCTGATGTCGATAATAATCCAACAACTAAGCTGCAAATCAACGTTATAAACCCGAATGCTGCCGAAAACGAACTTTTACGGCTGGTGATGGCAGATGGTGAAACTGTTGTCACGGGATTTGGGCGTACATCTTACGAACTCGAAGATGTATTTGTGGACTTAGTTGAGGGGGAAGCTGAAAATGGACGGTAGAAATATTGCGACTAAAAAATTACAACCCATTCATACTACTTGGCTGCGCGGTTTTTATCCTATCTATCAAAAAGAACTGTTACG
>JANNFJ010001237.1:0-3277 GCA_031379725.1 Calothrix sp. OTE_75_metabat_31 | reverse complement strand
CGGCATGTTAATCGACCCGGTGTTTTTGTGGAACAATTTGGAGTTGATTCTTGGTTTGGTAGGGCTAGTATTAATTGGTAAGTTTTTGATTATTACACCTATCGTCAAGTTGTTTGGCTACCCGTTAAAAACGGCGATTATTGCCGGGGTAGGATTAGCACAAATTGGGGAATTTTCCTTTGTACTTGCCAGCGAGGGGCAAGCTTTGGGGTTAGTATCTCGACGTATCTATTTACTGATTTTGGGAACAACGGCTGTTACATTGGTAATTACCCCGTTTTTGCTGCGCTTAGTGCCGACTGTATTCGATTGGCTCGAATCGATACCTTGGATCAAGCCTTATATTAATGCTGAAGGTCAGGCATTAGAGGTATCGGCAGATTTACCATTTAAAAACCATGTAGTGGTATGCGGATACGGACGAGTTGGCAAGAATTTAGTGAAATTGCTACAATCCCACGATTTACCTGTGGTTGTCATCGACCTATCGGAGAGCAGAGTTCAACAACTACGCGAAGCAAAAATTCCGTATGTATACGGTAGTTGCGCCAGTTTACATGTATTAGAAACTGCTGGCATTCAGGAAGCACGGGGAATGGCGATCGCACTCCCCGACCCGATGAGTAGTAGACTTTCATTAAAACGGGCCTTAGAATTATCGCCTGAACTAGATGTTGTGGTTCGCGCCAACAACAATAATAATATTGAGGTATTTTACCAACTCGGAGCTAGAGAAGTCGTACAACCCGAATTTGAAGCCAGTTTGGAAATGGCAACACATTTACTAACCGACCTGGGATTATCATTAGCTTTTGTTCAACGCGAAATGCAACGAATACGCGATCGCCATTATCTGGATTTGCGTCCCGAACAAACTCAATCGGAAGTTTCGCGCAATTTACAGGAAGCAACACGCGACTTAAACCGTCGCTGGTATAACTTACCTGCGAGTTCGCCTTTAGTGGGAATGACCCTCGAAGAAGCTGATATGCGCTATCTGACGGGTGTAAGTTTGATGGCTATTCGACGTGCAAGTGGTAAAGAAATCGATTATCCCAATGGAAAAACGCAATTAGAAGAAGGGGATAAATTACTAATTGTCGGAGAAGATGGCGAATTTGCGGCTTTGGATGAATTTGCCAAAGGACAAGCGACAATTCCCGGTTTAAACCGTGCTTGTCAGTGGGTAGCTGTAGGTAGCGATTGCCCGTTGCTTGGTAAAACTCTGAGTAATTTGGGGTTTCAAGCAGACTTTGGAGTGCAAATTCAAGCAATGCGACGGGATGGCAAGTTTATTAAGCTTCCCGAAGGCAATATCGATTTACAAATCCGCGACCAATTATTATTGTGCGGTAGTTTGAGCGCATTGGGGCACCTCGAACAGTTACTTGCACCTGCGATGAGGCCGCAGTTATCGATTCCTATGGTTAAAGCAGGGGAAGCTGAAAAGCTCAAAGATTATTTACGCTTGGACGATTTGCGAGGATAAATCCGTAGGATAGGCAACAACGCCTATCCTATGTATGTGCCTAACTTTTATCCTTTTGCTCAATTCGCTGCTTAATAGCTTCCTCAGCAATACGAATATTTTCTTCTATTGGTACACCATCATTTGTAGTCAGAGGTGGCATCGTTTTCCATTTGAGACTAGGATGATGAAACAGTACCCGTATAGCTTCAACATCATCCCGGTGTTCTAACACATACTTTCTTAATTCAGGTACACTCATTTCTTCAAAGTTAGCTTTCATCCACAAACCTCCAAGGTGCATTAGAGGGTACGATGATTTGGAGTTCCTCGCCTGCTAGGATATAAACTTCTCCAGTTTTGTTATCAAAACGAAAAATTTCAATATTGCGGTAACTGTTAGATAGCATTTGGCAGACTCGCACACAGGCTTGTGCTTGTTCGTTGGTCGGATTAATCGTTGGTTCCTCAATTGTGACACAGATACTATAAAGCCAACTACATCATCAAGGACACATTTCTGGGTTAAGTCTAAAAAGTGTCACGCTCAAAAGCATAAAAGTTTCATTCATCTGTTGTACCATCAACACCAAACGCTAAAATAATATAATTATTGTTATATCCATTAATGGTGTGAGTTATGACTACCCTCGTACCAAAACCCCAAACAACAGAAATTTTTTATCCAAGTTCGGACAGTGAACCCTTGGCTGAAAGTTACGTGCATCTATATGCCATACTCGCCACTTTAGAAGTTTTAAAGCAATATTTACAGGGTATTCAAGCAACAGTTCTTGCTGACAAATATCTCTATTATGCTCGAGGCTTACCCCGGTTGCGGGTTGCACCTGATGTGATGGTAATATTTAATGTTGCTCCCGGTGGCAGGGATAATTATAAAATTTGGGAAGAGGGAGAAGTACCATCGGTAATTTTTGAAATGACTTCCCCAGGTACAAAAGAGCAAGATACCGAACAGAAAAAAACGCTCTACGAACAGCTAGGTGTCCAAGAGTATTGGTTATTTGACCCCAAAGGTGAATGGATCGAAGAAAGATTGTGCGGTTATCGATTGCGTGGGGAAGAATACGAACCTATTACCGATGGTCGTAGTGAACCTTTACAATTGCGGTTGGAGGTTGAAGATAAATTAATTGGTTTTTATCGGGAAGATACTGGGGAAAAATTGCTGATTCCGCAAAAGTTGAACGAAGCACTTCAACAGGAAAAAATAGCGAAACAGCAAGCCGAAGAAGCGAGAACTACAAGCGAATAAATTGAACAACTCAAGCAAACATTACGCGAACTTAGTATCGCTCCAAATCAGCTTAAGTAAAAGATTATACCTTTTGTATCTTGCACTTACCAAGGTACAAGCAAAAGTGTGTACAAGATTGTACGCACAATTACTCGACTTCGGTTGATGCCCGACAGGAAATTGTAAATCCCGCTTTCATAGCAAAAATCCATGTTTATTGGATTTGAATAATTATCAATCTAGTATTGCATCTCTACCGATCTTAACCTTGAGGTTTTAGATACGCGATCGCTTGTTTCCAAACGGTAATTTTTTCACCGTTGTCCAAAGTTAACATCATACATTGCAGGTCTTGCCATAAAATTTTCCCTATAATCACATCCCCTGTTGTCAGCTTGAGTTCAATTGCGTCCTTTTCTTTAATCAGGTTCTGGACTTGTCGAATACTTGGCAAAGAGGTATCAAATTGTGTCAGCATAGTCATTTATTATTGGTCAGTGGTTAGTAGTCAGTGGTTATTGGTTAGTAGTCAGTGGTTATTGGTTAGTAGT
>JANNFJ010001220.1:0-3798 GCA_031379725.1 Calothrix sp. OTE_75_metabat_31 | reverse complement strand
GAATTTGTCGAAGCGTTATTAAGTGGCTAGTACCGTGCGGCGCAAATAAGAATACCATTGTAGTGCGTTCGCGCAGCGTGCCCTTCGGGCTTACATCTTGCTTGCTTACTCTATAAAGCGAGCAAGATGCTCGCACTACTTTAAGAATGGTATGGTTACTTACGCCATGCTGTACTAGTCGAATGCCAACTCATCCCGCCCTACCATAGAATGGTAGGGCTAATCGAAGCGAAGCCTGCCCAAAGCAGGCTTTGTTCCGATTAGCACTTACTGCTTCAAGCCCGGAGGCGGACTTTTGGGCAAGCAAGGGGTAGTATCCTTTGAGAAGTCGGGGTAGCAACTCTATACATGCACCCCTTTGCTGTGTTACCCAGTAGAAGTTAAAATTCTAACTTTGACGATTCCATTATTAAATCGTGGTTTGCTGATTGGACTGCTTCAAATCATCTAACCAAACAAACAAATGTTATTTACTTTTTAATTAAACTCAAGTAATCTTGTTCACAGGTTTTCATTGTGCATGGTATTTTAACTGTTACATTTTAGTGAAAGGTCATAGCCCTATAACCTGTGACCCCTCATACCTCTTACCCCTTCTGAAAACCAACATAATTAAAATGGGGTCATAAAAATCAAATATTGGTGAGTATTTTTTCTACTTTTGGATGTATTATGCGTAAATTCATCTATAAAAATCCAAAAATATTTTTAGAATTAGTGGAAAATACTGCGGCTTGTAAAACACTATTTAAGCCAAGATTTATGAGACTTAATATACCAAGAATTATTAAGAAATAGCATAGAAAAATGAAATGCATATAAAATCTTGGCGATACGTCTTTATACGCTTGCTAAAATGGCAAACTTTATCCCAATATGGTTTAACAATGCCGAGCCAAGTGATTCTAGACAACTTAAAAATCTGCGTAATTTAATTGAAATAATACTTTTACCTGTGCCTCAAACACCTTCTCAACCCACGGACAGCAACACCAACGCCGCAACCGACGTGACCCCAGTTGTGGCGTTGAAAGAACTTGTGGCACGACTACACCGCGAACAAAATAAAATTCAAGATTTACTTAGTTCTCTAGGGTTTGCCCTGAGAAGCTTCAATAATTTAAACCAGTTTCTCGAATTGATTCCATTGATGGCTACGCGAGTCACCGATGCTGATGGTAGTGCCTTATTTCTTTACAAACCTAACGGGCAAGTACGGTTAGAACAACTGCACTGGCAAGATAGCCATCAGCGTAAAAATATCCGCAAAGCCCTAGAAACAGCCAGCAGCGAAATTACACTTTTGGCAAATGCTGCACCAATAACTACTGCCACCGGAATATTAGACGACCGGATGCACTGCCATTTGGGTCCCGATATGCAAATATTTGGAACGGCGATATTGGTTAAACATAATGAACGTGGGTGGCTGTATGTTTTAAGCCGCGACCCCGATTATACTTGGACAGAAACCCGACAAAAGTTAGTTCGGTTGGTAGCAGACCAAACTGCTGTAGCGATTGAAAACGACGAATTAGCAGTTGAATTGCGGAAAAAAGAACGACTAGACCAAGAATTAGAAATTGGTGCCGAAATTCAAAGACGACTTTTGCCCCGTCAATGTCCGACAATTCCTGGTGTTTCCTTAGCTGCGCGTTGTAAACCAGCAAATCGCGTTGGTGGAGACTATTACGATTTTATCCCCACCAGCCACAAACAGATTCAGCCTGTTGGTAAAGATGAAGTTACCGAATTTGGTCGTTGGGGTCTAGTGGTTGGGGATGTCATGGGAAAAGGTGTTCCCGCTGGTTTAATTATGACGATGATGCGGGGGATGCTTCGAGGTGAGGTATTACACGGTCATCCACCCAGACGAATTTTACAAAATTTGAATCAGGTTATGTATGCGGATTTGGAGAATTCTAACCGCTTTGTAACGTTGTTTTATTCGGAATTTGACCCCGAAACGCAAATGTTATCGTTTAGTAATGCCGCACACAATCCGCCGTTATGGTGGCACGCTGCAACGAAGACGGTAACGCGATTAGATACATTGGGTATGTTGATTGGGCTAGATGCTAACAGTCAATACGAAGACGGAGAAGTAAAATTAGAATCCGGCGATGTTGTTATTTATTATACTGATGGTATGACCGATGCCGCTTGTGCAAGTGGCGATCGCTTTGATGAGGAAAACTTAATTGCCTGTTTAACAACGGCTTGTCGAATTTGCACCGGGCCGCAGGAAATTCTCGATTATATGTTCGATAAAGTGCATGAATTTATCGGTGGTGAGAAACAAAACACCGATGATATGACGTTGGTAGTATTGCAAATGGATTGATTAAGGGAGTCGTAAATATTGAACCACAGAGTCACGGAGGACACAGAGTAAATAGCGGGTTTGGGAGAGTTTTTACGTAAGTCCTATTTTTATAGAAAAATCACCGAAGTTTTGTTTTTCGTTTGAATTTAGGTTAATCGTAGGGGCGGGGTCACCCCGCCCACAATACCGTGCGCTAAACTTATTTTCTTTGAAAAATAAAACAGCCCTGCCGGTAAGTTAGGGGCTAAAAACCTCTTAAATTCCCCCAACTTATCGGAGATTTGGGGGTAGCGATTTTGGAAAACTTAAAAACCTACGCAGTAGTACCGTCGGGTACTCAACAGTACGAAATAGTTTTGATAAACTCCCCTTACTAATTTTCCATCCCCAAAACTCGCACTAAAAATGCCCATTTATCCGTTGCTTCTTCGATTATTTTCGTAGTTGGTTTACCTGCACCATGTCCTGCTTTTGTTTCAATTCTAATCAACACTGGTGCATCACCTTTATGTGCTGCTTGTAATGCTGCCGCAAACTTAAAACTATGTGCCGGCACAACTCTGTCATCCCGGTCGGCTGTCGTAATTAAAGTTGCTGGATACGCAGTACCCGCTTTTAAATTGTGCAGTGGTGAATAAGCGCGTAAAACCTTGAAATCTTCGGCATTATCGGGTGAACCATATTCCGAAGTCCAAGCCCAACCAATTGTAAACTTATGGAACCGCAACATATCCATAACCCCAACTGCGGGTAAAGCAGCACCAAATAAATCTGGACGCTGTGTCATACAAGCACCTACCAACAATCCCCCATTACTACCCCCACCAATCGCTAATTTTTGCGGTTTCGTATACTTATTAGCAATCAACCATTCCCCAGCCGCAATAAAGTCATCAAAGACATTTTGCTTACGCAGCTTCATTCCTGCTTGATGCCAATCTTCTCCATATTCACCACCACCCCGCAAGCTGGGCATAGCATACACACCACCCATTTCCATCCAAACCAAATTACTTACCGAAAAAGTCGGTGTCATCGAGATATTAAATCCACCGTAAGCATATAGATATGTGGGATTATTGCCATCTAATTTAATCCCCTTCTTGTGGACAATAAACATCGGCACTTGCGTACCATCTTTACTGCCATAAAAAATTTGTTTAGTTTCGTAATCTTCAGGCTTAAAGTCTACCGTTGGCTGGCGAAAAACTGAACTTTTCCCTGTCACCATATCGTAACGATAGATAGTTCCTGGGGCTGTAAAGCTTGTAAAACTATAGAAAGTTTCGGTTTGATTGCGTTTGCCCTCAAAGCCACCAGCCGAACCAATTCCAGGCAAATCGACTTCGCGGATAAATTCACCCTTTAAGTCAAAAATTTTGATTTGACTGCGAGCATCTTTGAGATAATCAACAACAAATTGATTATTAATTACGTTTGCGGCTTCGAGTGTTTCCGCAGTTTGGGGAATG
>JANNFJ010001212.1:0-8019 GCA_031379725.1 Calothrix sp. OTE_75_metabat_31 | reverse complement strand
TAGTACTGCTCTACTATTACGCAGTCTACGCACTTTGGGGGCACAAGTCGATTATGCTATCCCTAGCCGAATGCACGATGGTTATGGTATCAACAAACGCATCGTCGAAGAGTTTCACCGCGAAGGTGTAGAGTTAATTCTCACTGTAGATAATGGTATCTCGGCTTATGAACCTGTTGCAAGAGCCAGAGAACTCGGTTTAAAAGTTATTATTACCGACCATCACGACATTCCCCAAAAGTTACCACCTGCTAACGCGATCTTAAACCCTAAACTTATCGACGAATCTTCTCCCTATCGTGGGGTTGCGGGTGTTGGTGTCGCTTATATTTTAGCTGTGACGCTAGCACAACATTTAAAACAGATGAATTCGGGTATTGTCAAGTCATTGTTAGAACTCTTTACATTGGGAACAATTGCCGATTTAGCACCGCTAACGGGTGTTAATCGTCGTTGGGTAAAACGCGGGTTGGTACAATTACCCAAATCGAATTTAGCCGGAATTCAAGCGTTGATTCAAATGTCCGGCGTGCAGGCAAGGGGGGGAAATGAGGGAGTCGGGGAAGATGGAATTATAACTCCAACTCCTACCCCAATGAATAATGGGCGGGGGAACCCCGCCCCTACGAAAACTCTCAAACCTGAAGATATTGGGTTTCGCCTGGGCCCCCGTATCAACGCAATCGGGAGAATTGCTGACCCGCAAATTGTCATCGAGTTACTAACTACTGATGATATGGGTATCGCACTCGAACGGGCAATGCAATGCGAAAGCGTCAACCGTCAGCGTCAGGAGATGTGCGAACAAATCGAAAAAGAAGCGATCGCAGTGGTGGAGACGCAATATATCGATTCTTTACAAGATGACCGGGTTTTAGTGGTTGTCCAACCTAAGTGGCATCATGGTGTAATTGGTATTGTAGCTTCACGGTTACTTGAGCGCTACGGAGTACCTGTCTTCATTGGTACATATGAAGAAGACGGAAGTATTCGCGGCTCGGCGCGGGGAATTCCTGAATTTAACGTATTTGAAGCCTTAGAGTTTTGCCACGAATTACTCGGTAAATACGGAGGGCATAAAGCCGCAGGTGGTTTTTCGATGCCTGGGGAAAACTTGGAACTCGTGCGATCGCGTTTGAGCGAATTTGCAAACCAATGTTTGGAAATTGAGCATCTCAAACCGTTGCTCAAAATCGATGCGATGACAAATTTAAGTCAAGTTAACCAAGAACTTTACCAACAACTTCGGGCATTAGAACCTTGCGGAATCGAGAACCCCGACCCGATTTTCTGGACTCCTAACGTCCAAATTATCGACCAATCAATCATCGGCAAAGGTCATATGAAGATGACAGTGGCGCAAAGCGTTGGTAATGTCCGTTATACAATTAAAGCGATCGCATGGCGATGGCGTGAGTATTGTCCTTTACCGTCACGTATGGATATTGCCTACAAACTCCGCGAAAATCATTTCAACGGCAACACTACCATCGAACTAGAAATTATTGGGGCAAGACTTTCGCACGATTCTCCGACTGGAGTTAATACTTGTAAACCAGGTAAAGTTACCTTTGAATGCCTTGGTCGTCAATACACCTGCGGTATCTGTAATAATGGTTCAACCAAAGAATTGAGAGTCAAAAACGCAGATGGGAAGGTTTTAGCAATGGCATTAGATAGTAAAATCGGCTTGTTAGGTACAAACCGCGAAAATGCAAAAGAGGTTGACATTTCTCAACCTCCTTACAGCACTATTATTAAAACAGCGTTTCAGGCTTTGGATAGCTCCAAAGACTCATAAACTTTACGAAACTTTACAAGTCGCCGTTACGGAACGCTAGAACAAAGATAACCACAGGGCCGGCTATCATGATTGCTCCAACAGATACTAGTTGGAAAATCACTTCCCAATTGATGTTGCCTAACGCTTCAAACATTTTTCCTCCGACTTGTCTTAAAAAGATTAAATAAACCAGCATTGTTGTCTAGAATCTAATCATATCTGGGGAAAGACAATAAATTTTAATTTACTTAACAAAATTATAAGGAAGGGAGTAGGGAGTAGGGAATAAGAACTTTAGATATGTAGCAAAAAACAAGTTACCCTAATAAATACTTCCCTTAGTTCCCTACTGCTCACCCTCCTCTTCCCCCTCTCCTCCTTGCTCCCTACTCCCTACTCTCAAACTGTCATGCTGACGTAAGGAAGCATCCTAATATCTTCCCCCTCTCTCCCTTGCTCCCTACTCCCTACTCTCCTAATTTCTATGGCTACTTGGCAATGTATAAAAAACTGTGGAGCTTGCTGCAACCTAGACCCCGCAGACCGACCGGATTTGCAAGACTATCTAACACCACCTGAACTGGAACAGTATCTAAGTATGGTTGGTGAGGGTGGTTGGTGCGTTAACCTCGACCGAGAAACCCGTGAATGTACGATTTATGCCAAACGTCCGCGTTTTTGTCGCGTCCAACCGGATATCTTTGAGGATATGTACGGTATCGAACCCGAAGAAATCAACGATTTTGCAATTGACTGCTGCCGTCAGCAAATCGAAGGAGTTTATGGCGATCGCAGTTTTGAAATGTTGCGGTTTGATAAATCTGTGGGAATTTAAGCTGGTTCCCTCAATCGTAGGTTGGTGGAACGGAGTGGAACCCCCGCTTCCTCTGTGACTCCCCAACCTATTAGCCAGCTTACAATACCTAATAAATCATTGTTGACAATCACGCTAATATATGCAGGCTTATTTGTAAATACACAGTTAAAATTTATTTTTGGACAACATCGCATTTTTATAAAATACCCTTGCACTTTATGACCAAAATCTGAGAAAATGAGAAGAATATGAAAACCACAGCTAAAAAAGAGACTATTCGTGATTGACTCCGCACCCATCAGCCTAACTAGAATTTCCCATTCGGATATTCAGCTTGAACCAGAACCGATTGATAGCGATGCTGCAACATCGATTGTCACAACATCCGCTCTTGCAGTCGAAAAACCTTCCAAATCGGAATCAGTTTTTGTAACTTTTGGTACGACCTTCGTAACGATATTTTTAGCAGAAATAGGCGATAAAACCCAACTATCAACGTTATTGATGAGTGCAGAGTCCCATGCACCCTGGGTAGTTTTTCTAGGGTCTGCGGCAGCTTTAATTACTACGAGTTTTTTAGGTGTGGTTTTAGGGAGTTGGATATCAACCAAGCTTTCCCCGAAAACAGTTGAGAAGTCAGCGGGGGTAATGTTGCTGTTGATTTCCGTTATGCTGTTTTGGGATGTTTTTGTTGGTTAATAGTCATTGGTCAATGGTCATTGGTCAGTTGTTATTGGTCGATGATAAGTATCATTCGTTGCTATCCACTCTCGTAATTATGAATTGGCATCTTTTAGGAATTAGTTTTATTACAGTATTTTTATCTGAACTAGGTGATAAAAGCCAGTTAGCTGCGATCGCACTTTCAGGTCGCGGAAAATCGGCAAAAGCAGTATTTTTTGGTACAGCAGGTGCTTTGCTGTTAACTAGCTTGATTGGTGCTTTAGCTGGTGGTGCAGTATCGCAGTTATTTCCAGCCCGTATATTAAAAGCAATAGCAGCAGTAGGGTTTGCAATTCTTGCGGTTCGCTTGTTATTTTTTAATAACGATGAACCATCGCATGAAGAAATTTAGTTGTAAAATTTAATACATATTTAATACACAAAAACCCGACTTTTCCAATAAAGCCAGGTTTTTAATTTATCAATAATAAACATCTTGTGATCAAGAGGGCGCAATGCCTTGCGCCCCTACAGTGTTGTTTAATTACCAGCAAAACTGCTGTAAGCTAAACCTTCTGACGCAAGCACCATCTTAAAAGAACTGTACCAACTGCAAACTTGCCTATTTCCAAAACCCAGTAGGAACCGTGTAAGAGATTCATCGAGAGCGAAGTTTGTACTGAATCATTAAATAAATCCAGATTCATACCGATAGCAGACATTTGCGGAGTTAGGAAATATGTATATACAAGCGATATATCAAGCAGTAAAACGGCTAATACAACAATACTGGGATTCCACAGAAAGCGTGTATTTAATAAAAATAAAATGCCAGTAAGCACCAAGCTAGCTGCTAGCAATTCTACTCGGTTAAAAGTCCAGAAAATAGAGTAACCAGCGGCAGCAAAGGTATCTTGAAGCATCATCCCGGAAACATAGAGACTAGGCATAATTACCCAATCGAGAACTAAGCTAGCACTGAGCCAAAAGCCGAGGGTGAATGTAACAATACTGTGCCAAATTGGGCGCTTATACTCGACGTTAGATTTAACGTTAGAAATTGCAGTCATAAGAATAATTGCTTGGATTTATATCTATAGTTTCTACCTAAAAAACAGTATTGACTACTAATATCAATCAACCTTTACAAAACTGTCAATTTTCATGAGTATTTACGCCTAGTTTGAAGCAAATTAATAACAAATATTAAGTAGTTTATCAAAAAAATAATTACTAAAAGAATAATTGTAAAATTTTAATTAGCAAAAATCGCGTGGTTAATTTTTGGGTAATGCTTCGGTTGCAATTTTATAATCACTTTTAAAGGTGAAGGGAAAGGTAGTAGAGTTCACACCCCTTTCACCTCTTTCCCTAACTCCCCACGGACTACTCCCTACTCCCCCAAAATTCAAAATAGATTAATTCGAGTTCGCTACTGACTTTTGAGAAATAATTCATTTGGTGCGATCGCAAAATCAAAAAAATCCGAAAAAACACGAATGCTGTCACAGCTACCCCGATTCCAGCAGCGGAACTTACCAAAGCTTCACCAAGACCAGCAGTAACCGCAGCAGCACTTGTATTGTCACCAGTTCTGAGGTTTTGGTACATGGTAATTAGACCGATAGCGGTTCCCAGGATGCCGAATAATGGTGCAATGGCAATCACACTTTCGAGGAGTTTTTCACCTCTACGCATTTCGACAAATTCTTTATCCAAAGCTGCAATGATAGCAAGATGAAAGGTTTCAGGTGAAGGAAATTTGAGCTTCAAAGGTGCAGCCAATAAACGACCGATAGCCAAACCTTCTGCACGTACTGCAATTATTTGTGCTTTTTCTAAATCGATTTTTGCTGCTGTTAGAACATGATGCACTACCCGTTTTTCTTGGCTAATTAATCTAAACCAGAACCAAATTCGTTCTAAAGCATAGGCAAAAGTTATTACCGATAACGCTAACAGGGGATACATGACTAAACCACCTGTCAGGAAAGTATCGAATATTCTGGTCATTTCGTTTAGGTAAGTGCTTTAGTGTTAAAAATTATGCATATATATTAATATCTTACCGTGGTAGTACTGGTGTGTTTTTAAGGAAATATGATGATTACATTAAGTAATTGTAAAGAGTTACAACCCTCTAATACCAATTACTTATGAAAATGCATAGAAAGAACCCCTCCCCAACCCTCCCCGCTAGCGGGGAGGGTGCGCGCAAGCGCGGGTGGGGTCAAAATAATGTGCAGCTTCATATAAAATTGGTATAAGCGCTACAAATTTATACCTGACCGCAACAATAAGTCGTAAGCTAACGTCAAGATGAGTACACGTAAGATTTAGACAATCTTGTAATCATGTCGAACCTATTAAAAAACTATAAATATCGGTTGTACAACTTACTAGGAGTTTTTATGCTTCTTGGTATAATTTTCTCGCAACCAGCAAGTGCTTGTAAACCCGCACCTGGAAGTACTCCAGCAACTTTAGAAACAAGAGTAAATCTAACTCCCTATGTTTTTGATGGCACTGTCATTCGGGTAAACGAAGATAAGTTAACAATTAGGGTGAAGCGCTATTTTAAAGGCAAAGGTTCGAGAATAGTTACCCTAAAAGGATTTAACAGAACTTCTTGCGATAACATTATTACTACTACTGGCACTCGCTATCTATTTTTCGCAAATCATGGTGGTAAAGGTGATTGGACTGCGGTTTATGATGGTGCTTTTGGTTCGGTACGTGAGTGGTCGAATCAAACTGAAACTGAGTTAAAACAACTGGGTTTATTACCTAAAAAACGAGATACTAAGCTTTGATTTTAGATTTAGACTATTTTACACTACCGCAAACACCTAATTGCTTCCAACAATCCCCTTGCTTTATTCAAAGTTTCCTCATACTCTTTCTCTGGTTCTGAATCTGCCACCAATCCCGCACCAGCTTGGACGCTAACTTTCCCATCACGCATTACCATCGTCCGAATTGCGATCGCACTATTCAATTGCCCCTCGAAGTCATAATATCCATACACTCCCGAATACACTCCCCGCCGACTCGGTTCGAGTTGGTGTATAATTTGCATCGCTCTAATTTTTGGCGCACCGCTGACTGTTCCAGCTGGGAAAGAAGCTTTCATCAAATCCCACGCAGTTTTACCCGGTGCTAATTTACCCACAACGTTACTAACGATATGCATAACGTGGGAGTAACGCTCGATAGACATTAATTCATCGACTTTAACGCTACCACTTTCGCAGACTCTGCCTAAATCGTTACGTCCTAAATCAACCAACATTACATGTTCGGCGATTTCTTTAGGGTCTTGTAACAAATCTTCAGCTAAGGCATTATCTTCCTTGGTTGTTTTTCCCCGTCGTCGAGTACCAGCGATAGGACGCACTGTGGCAATGGTGTTACCTTCGCTATCAAGGTCGGCTTTTACCATCACTTCCGGACTCGAACCGATAATTTGCCAGTCTTGGAAGTTAAAATACGCCATATATGGTGAAGGGTTAATTTGGCGTAACGAACGGTAAAGTGAAAATGGGTCGCCTGTATACTCAGTTGTGAGACGCTGCGAAATTACTACTTGGAAAATATCGCCTGCTTTGATGTACTCTTTTGCATTCTCGACGCTGCGACAAAATTCTTCTTTGGTAAAATTGCTTTGATATTCCTCTATTTCCCCCCTACTGACCTCTCCTCTCCTACTTTCGGGGGATTTCCATTCTAAGATGGTTTTCTCGGGTGATAGGGGTGAAGTTAATTTGCTTACAGAAACAGAAACGCGATCGCACGCTTGTTTATATGCTTCTTTAGGATTCTTGGATCGCAAATCAGCGTAAGCTACTGCCCAAATTTTTCGCTTCACCTGGTCGAACACTAACAGGTTATCTACCTGCATCCATAACCCGTCAGGAATATTACGCTCATCTTGACCATGAATTGATACTTTCGGTTCTATCCAGTTAATTAGTTCGTAACCCCAAAACCCGAACAATCCACCAATTCCCGGTGGTAACTCTGGTAACTTAACTGGATGATAAGGTTCTAAACATTGCGCTAATGTCGAAAATGGGTCGCCTTCAAAAATTACTTGCGAACCATCTCGATGTGTCTGTGTAGTTTGCTGTCCTCTGGCTTCTAGAGTCCATAACGGGTCACAACCGACAAAACTATATCTTCCGATTTTATCGCCACCTTCAATCGATTCTAGTAAAAAGCTATAAGGCTGTCCGGCACAAACTTTATACCAAGCTGAAACTGGTGTATCGAGGTCTGCAACCCATTCTTGATATACGGGGACAAAATTGCCTTGTTTTGCTAATTCTAAGAATTGAGAAAAATCGGGAAAAATCATAAGAAAGTCTCCGAAACGATTGGAAACCACTGGGATTTATGCAGTGGAGGAAAATCGAACGGCAGTTTTAACTGCCGTGGATATTCCTCAAACTGAAAAACTCCGTTTTACGGGTAATGTTAGCCTCGACAAAGTTCACGGTCAGTACTATCCAAACAACACTCGCCATAACCCCATATGCGTGTTTAATTATTTGGTTCTAGAGCAGAGGACTGGCTACGCATCCACTGGTAGGTTCTTTAACTTTGCCGTGAACATAGCATATGCTAAGTCTGGTCAACTAGTCCTAAAAATTCAAGGCTCCTAGACTTGCTGGAAGCCCCGTACCTTCAGGTCGGGGTTGCTGACATTTGAGGGAGTAAGGAGTGGGGAGTAGTGGGGAGTAGAAAATGGGGAATA
>JANNFJ010001202.1:0-5077 GCA_031379725.1 Calothrix sp. OTE_75_metabat_31 | reverse complement strand
CTATGAAAGCTTTGTAATGTTCTGTGGTTCCCGCTTTGTAGTAGGTTCCCGATTCTGTCTGTACATCGTGACCAGCAATCGAACCGATGTATGTATCGATGTCTGGATGCTTCCCTGAGAGTACTTTATAGTCGTAATAGCAGAATGCCATATACAGCGCTCGAAGGTCTTTGATTGTCAATGCAAAGCCATAGGGCATACAGATATTGTTGAAAATTGCTAGGGCTAACTCACACTGACTTTTTATTTTCGATTGGAAGGATTGAGAAGAAATATCTTCCGAGTACCATTCTTTCGACTTGACAAAGTTCTGAACTAATTCGGTGTTTTCAATTAACAAGCCAATATTTTCTGCATAGGTAGGCAGTTCATAAATTTGTTCTGATTTTTCAATCCCTCCCTTTGCTTGACCAATAAATCCGAGCGTCCGGTTAAAATCGGTGACTTGCTCTAATTCATAAAATTGGGCATTACGGCAGACCTCGACATAAAAACGCCTTCCAGTTAATAAGGATATTGCCAGAGCTTTTTTAAAGATTGATTGAGCGCTAGTACTGGGTGTCTCTAGCAATTCGTTAGCAAGCGTGAGTAATTTTTCCCTGCACTCCATAGGAACGCGCTTAGAATCTTTTTTCTTTTCTCCGGTGGTTACTTTAGTCCGGTTATCGATTTCATTCTTTACACCTTGGTCAACCTTCCAAAACGCCATCGGGTATGAGGTATAGCTGTAACCGCCTTTAAGACTGGGGTCGAGTAAATTAGCCTCAGTGGCGATTGCTTTGCGGTACTTCGGAGTGAGAACCTTAATTACAGTACTTTCAGCATAATTTTTGAGTAACTCTGTTTGCTTGGCATCGCACATTTGCAAGCATTCATCCCAGAGTTTTTTACGCGCTTTCTCGGTCTTAGCAGCAGTAGCACTGTTCCAAGTTTCGACTAATTTTTTAGCAAAATCTGATTCGATAGTCATTGAATTTACCTGTCTGTGTACAATACCCATATTACTAGCCTATTTGTGAATTGTCAACCATAAAAACGATGTGTCTGGTTCGTGCGGAGATATCCGTAATAGTAAAGAAATTATAAAGAAAACCGCTCAGTATCCAATTTGCAACACTTTGAGCGGTTTGTGGTGTGGGAGCCAATACATTGACGCAACCATGCGAGGTATTGGCTAGGTTCACAGCGAACTAAGTATCATTTTCAACATCGTCAAAGGTTATATAAACCCTACTTTCGTTCTGATTAGGCGGTCTATTGGGGTATGGTTCAGACATCTCCACAAACCTTAAACCCCTATCCGTACCCGCTTCTACAAAGTGCTGTGCTATTTCTCGAATCTTTTGAGCATCTCCCCACACTCGCACCCTAATTTTATTGGTCGGTGGATTGGCTTTTGTGGTGTCACGGTTCCACTTTTTGATATCAGGTTCCCAGTACCAACCAAGCCGATTAAGTTCGTTGTATAGCTCATCTTGGGTACTGTGACGGATGGTTAAAATCTCGCAAGCTTGAGAGTATTTTTGTGTTCGTTTCATAGATGCCTATCCTCTATCTAATTTTTAAATTACCAGAGGATAGGGATTTTTAAAATTTAATTTTCATCGTTATCTACCGAAAATATTTTACCTACACTTTGTAATTCAGTTTGCACTAATTTTACAAATCGTGCTGTAATTTCATCATCCATCTGCTGATAATTATCTTCATAAAACTCGACTAATTTACTAACGTACTCCAAGCTACCGTTAACATTTTTTATCGTTTCAATTACTTTACTCAAATCGTAATTGTAGTTTTGGTCTTTCATATTTTCCTTAGTTTGATAATTGATTTTGAGCAGTTTAAAGACTTACTTAGGTCTGGAAAAACTAACCTTTGATTAATGACGGTAATGCTCTCAAACCAGTAATATTAAGAGTGTGACCATTTTCTAGTGTTACGATTAAAGCTCTTTCGATAATGACTTCATCAGATTTTTTACGTTTTGATTTTGTACTCACGCCATTAGCTCTTAGCAAATAATCGGTAATATATTCACGTATTACGACACTACTAAAACCGCCACCAGTTAAATAAATTTTGTCATTGTTGATGAGTGCGAAACGTACATTTTTTAAAACCTGTTGCACCTGTGGGTTAATACGTAACCAATCTGACATAGCGCTAGTGAATGCGCTGTAAATGTTTGAAATCTCCGAACCAAAATCATAAAGTACCTTTTTTGTGTGCGATACTCTGAGGCTTTTTTCTAATAATTCTGGGTACAATTGCACTCCAGCATTATCACGGCTAGACATCCCTAGTTGTAAAGCGCTTACTATCGCATTGATACCCCCACAATCGGCGATAGTTCTTTCACTCTCTTCTAAATCGTCAAATTCTGTGCTGTAACTGGTAAAACTTAAAGTACCTCCACCCATATCTAATATATTGATACGTGCGACCGTATTATCATATTTCCACGCTGTAATTGCGCTTCCATATCCCTCTGTGTGAACTTCCAACGAAGCAATCGTAATTTCATAAGTGCAATTGTTGAAAGTAAATGAGGTGATACCTTTCAAAATTGTTTCAATCTCGCCCTTACGCTCCTTAGAGAGTGTGAGTAGTCGCACATAACACCGCAGTTTCACCACACCATTCTTACGAGAATTTTTATTTGTTTCGTTTAAAATTTTCTTGGCGTGAGTTAGTGCAGCTAAAAACCAGATGTCAAGATATTCGATTTTATTCCCTTCCTTTGCTTCCAACCATTCGCCCTTATAATAGTCGGCAGATTTTCCAGAAGCATAATTATTTTCGTCAAAGGTAAAGTTACCAACGTTATCGGGACTTATAGCACCATCTACAATTCTGGCGCGTGAGGGAAAATGTATCGACTGTTCTACCTCGCCGTATTTAATAAATCCTTTGACGTGATTTGCACCTGCGTCTAAATTTATTTCGAGATTATGGATTTTTTTGTTGTTGGTTCGAGTACCTTTTGGTTTCACGATAGTGTCAATTTCTACGACTTCCATATTTTCGATAGTCTCTGTGTTCAAATGCCCGTTCTGTATAGCTTCTGGAGTTTTCATAATTTTGGTTTAATTTTTTGTGAATCTACGTATACACGCTGGTGTAACGAGAGTATGCCTTTATTGAGAATGATGATTTGTACTGAAAGCCGAAAGCTTTACCTACAAAAGGTTTGAAAAAGCTTATTGAATTAATCAATTAGTTAACGTAAAACTTTTTTACAACACTTGAAATGTATACGGTGTATGACTTTCAAAGTTAGTTAACTCATTTGGGGGATTAATTCAAAAGTGGTTGATAAAAACTGATAATTATTAATTAAGTTTAAGTTTTTATCAACTAGAATTACTTACAAAGGTTTTCTAAATAATCGATAAACTCTGAGTAAATTTTGCGGTGAGTGCTTTTGGAGATGTTGAATATCGTTTCATAGGCTTGCATCTTATGCACAGTTCCATCAGGCTTTTTAGGGAGTTTAGACCATAATTCGACTAGAGCCTCATATCCAAGATTTTGATACGTTTCAGCGAGTTTAGACCTTAGACTAAAATCGCTGTATTTTATGCCTGTAGCGGATTCTAGGCTTAGACCGCCTTGGACTGTTTTTGGTCTAAGGTCTAAGCTAGACCCCTCATTAGACCCCGTTTGGACGCTGTTTGGACTGAGTATGGACTTATCCCAACTGTAGGTGTTAGGGGCTGGCAGAATGCTTAAAAACGACTTACCAACCGTAGGACAAAATAAACCTGTAAATTGCAACTGTTTATCAGTCAGTTGTGATTTTTCAACTAGATTTATTTGTTCTTTTATAGCGTCCGAATCGTTCGATTTGACCTTGTAATCAGCACATTTCGATTTTGAGTCACCGAATGCGATGTAAGCACAGTTAGCAAGGTCATTCGTCATTACGCCAAATGCACCCGGTTGTAAGTTCTGACCTGCAATCAATGACTTCACTCGGAGCGACCGCCCAGTTTGCCAGATAAACATAAGCAATCTTCTAGCAAACTCGTTTTTATAGTTTCGTAATTCAATCAACATAAACCGCTCGAAGTATTCTAGGCGTTCACCTTTGAGAGTTTTTGCGAAACGTTCGAGTACATCTTCTAAATCCGCATCATTAATTTTTCTCCACCGACTGAAAATCAAATTGATTTCATCTATGAAAAAGATTATTGGCTCAAAATCTTTAATTTCCTCCCCATTGGTGAATGCGTCCTCATTTTTCGAGATGCGATACTGTATCTCTAGTGCCGCTTCGAGTAATCCAAAAATTGATTTTGAAACGCCTAACCAATTAATAGTAGGGAATAGTTTTGCACTATCAGCGTCAATTTTTGGTACAGTAGTCCGGATAGTTGGATTACCCAATTCTTGAATCATTCCGCCAATAGTGTTAGAGATTGCGGTAGTTTTACCCGTCCCTGTTTCTCCCCACATACCGATGTGGTAAGCGTTACGTACAAAATCAATAAGTGAGTCAGACGGTCGCAACTGATTTTTAATTTCAATCGCTAATTCTTCAGGAGTAGCTACTTTTTTGGCTATCGCTCGTAAGGTAACTGTTAGAACTGCCGTGCAGTTTTGACGGTTAAAATCGAAGTCGGGTAAAGTTCCGTGTAAACAGTTTGTGTAAGCTGCAATCTGTTCCCGCGAATTATCGGCAAAAATTTCTTTCTCGGTTAGGGCTGGATTGCTACGGATGCCGTAAATAATTTTGTATCCCGTTGGTGTTTCTTCCCAGTTAACCGCATCGAATTTGTACCCATATTTTTTGTAGTAATAAAGACTGACTTTATTAGCGTTTAGTGGAATATTTCCACCACCGAAAAATTGATAAGGCTTTTGAAGTTCTATAATTTCCTGTTGAAGTTTCGCAATCTCGATATTTTTATCATCTAATTGATTGATAAAAGTATTTACCTCATCCTTTAATTCTTGAAGACCTTGACTATTCTCCATTGCAGAATTTTTAATTTTTTCTAAATATTGATTAAAATTATTTTTTTTAATATAAATTTAAATATAAAAATTTTAATTTGTAAAAAATTTATTT
>JANNFJ010001197.1:0-11447 GCA_031379725.1 Calothrix sp. OTE_75_metabat_31 | reverse complement strand
GTACGCGAGCAAGATGCTCGCACTACGAAATACTATAAAAATTAATGACACGAAGCACTAGTCAGTTACGCTCATTCCCAACTCTTACTCTGTGTACTCTGTGTCTCTGTGGGAATTAATCTTAACCATCATTCCTTAATGACACGTTCATGTTATTGATTTTGACCCTATCGAGAGGCCCAGATCCCCGACTTCTTTGAGAAGTCGGGGATCTAACAACCCATCAGCTTGACAAGCACATCTAATCGTGCTAGATTCTCCATTAACTGAATGGTATAAAAAATTATGTTTATCAAGCAGCTTCCTCTACAACTAAATTCTAGCCTTCCACTAGGTCTAGCGCTGCTACTATGCCTATAGGCATGAATAATTTGATTTGATTTAGAATAAATTTTCACCTAGCTTCTTGTCAGATAGGCAGATAGTCTGAAAAACCTGTGACAAACAAAGTTAACAGGACAGGCAGTTAGCTATCCTACGTATCAAATTAATTAGGTAAATTTTATGCGATCGCGCCAGCGTGCCGTAGGCATCTCACATTTACGAATTGAGGCATTGCTGCGACTAATTACGGGTTGTCAGATTCGGATTGCACCTGGCAACCCCATTTTACTCACTAATTGTGCAAATATCGCCGCAATGCGATCGCAAATACATACATTATCGAAAACATAGGCAACGAACGTGTTAAATAATCCTGCTGACAAATATCGTCCATTCCCAACAATCAACTTACCTAATCGCACCTGGGTAAATCAAACAATCTCCCACCCCCCAATCTGGTTAAGCACCGACTTGCGTGACGGCAACCAAGCATTAATCGAACCGATGGATATTGAACGTAAATTACAAATGTTCGATTTGTTGGTACGCATCGGGTTCAAAGAAATCGAAATTGGGTTCCCTTCCGCTTCACAAACCGACTTTGATTTTGTCCGTCACCTAATCGAACAGCAATTAATCCCCGATGATGTCAAAATCCAAGTCTTAACACCCGCGAGAGAAAAATTAATCCGTCGTAGCTTCGCATCATTACAGGGTGCAAAACAGGCAATCGTCCACTTAT
Source organism: Calothrix sp. OTE_75_metabat_31 (assembly GCA_031379725.1). Classification (GTDB taxonomy): domain Bacteria; phylum Cyanobacteriota; class Cyanobacteriia; order Cyanobacteriales; family Nostocaceae; genus JANNFJ01. Next base: position 10,381 of record JANNFJ010001197.1, on the reverse strand, counting down.
ATAATGCTACTTCCCCCGTATTTCGTCGCACGGTTTTCGGCTTAAATCCTTCCGAAACTATTAATTTAGCCGTTGACGCAGCCAAATTATTCAACGAACTTGCAGCAATACAACCCGAAACTAACTGGCAATTCCAATATTCCCCCGAAACCTTCACAGCAACTGAACTCGATTTTGTTAAAGATATCTGCAATTGTGTATTAGATACTTGGCAACCCACACCCCACCGCAAAGCAATTATTAACCTCCCCGCAACAGTCGAAGTTGCAACACCAAATGTGTTTGCCGACCAAGTTGAGTGGATGCATCGCAATTTAAATTATAGAGATAGCATAATTCTCTGCGTCCACACCCACAACGACCGAGGTTGCGGAGTTGCAGCAGCCGAACTTGCCCAAATGGCAGGTGCCCAACGGGTCGAAGGGTGTTTATTTGGGAATGGTGAACGGACTGGAAACGTTGATTTGGTGACGTTGGCATTAAATTTATATTCCCAAGGTATCCATCCCGGTTTGGATTTTTCCAACATCAACGAAGTCGCGCAAATCGTCGCAGATTGTACCCAATTGCCAATACATCCTCGTCATCCCTACGTTGGTGACTTGGTATTCACCGCTTTTTCAGGTTCGCACCAGGATGCAATTAAAAAAGGCTTTGCTGCCCAAAAACCCAATGAATTTTGGGAAGTTCCCTATTTACCCCTCGACCCTGCGGATGTCGGACGCACCTATGAGTCGGTGGTGCGGGTAAATAGCCAATCAGGGAAAGGAGGAATTGCCTTTTTACTGGAACGCGATTATAGCCTCATTTTACCGCGACGTTTGCAGATTGAATTTAGCCAAGTTGTCCAGCGATTCATGGATTCTAGCGGTAAAGAATTAACGTCTGATGATATATGGCAGCTTTTTGAAAGCGAATATTTGCATATCTCGACATCATTAAGATATGTATCGCATCAAATCTACCAAGCTGAAGGTAAAACTCAAATGCTGTCAGCAAAATTACAACTCAATGGAGAAGCCATAGATATTCACGGCAAAGGTAACGGGCCAATCGATGCGTTTGTGAACGCTTTGGGATTAAACGTGCAAATTTGCCATTATGAGGAACATTCGCGTCATTTTGGTAGCAATGCGGATGCAGTTGCCTATATCGAACTTAGTCACGACTTCATAGATGGGACATGGCACGGTGTCGGTATCGATACTAGTATTGTCACCGCTTCCGTACTGGCAATTATTAGCGCTGTAAATCGAATCTTCAACAATATTGATGGTGGGATTCAACAACAATTGATGCAACGCGGCAATTGTTTCACTACTCATAAGCTCTAATCTATGGTCATGATTTGAAATTAGCAACAATATTCAAAGAGAAAAGGTAAAGTTCTTTTCTCTTTTTTTGTCTTTACAAAAATTTATAAAAACTAGTTCAATTACCCATATATACTAGCATCAGAATAATCAGGGATAAGAGCAGTTTTCCGTTAACCGAATCAGAGACTATCGACAGTGCAAGGCATTGCCCTGCTTTGGTGGGTGCGATTTATTTACCTACAAACTCCTGTAATTTGTAGCTGGCAATACAGTTATTTAAATAAGTATTTATGCCCTAGTAACTTAAAAGCCACCTAAATAGTACAACTGAATATTCTCAATGCTACCGGGTAAGTATTTTTGCTTGCCTGAAAATGCTATTCCTATGTGAAAAAAATATCATAATAATAAGCTGTTATATAAATAAAGTTTGCTTATCAAAAAAGTATAATCCATGAAAAAAAAATCAAACCCATTGCTTTTTTTTCATCTTATGTTGTTATATTTATAACAGTGTGTCCCTATTCAAAATTCGGCTTGGAATATATGTCTCCACTTTATCAACTTCCAGAAGTTTCAGCCCCGGTAAACAAGCAGTTTTTTTCACGTCGTGCATTACTACCAACCCAACAAAAAAGCCTTTGGCATATTCACAGCGGCGTAGTGCGAACCATGACCTATTTAGATGATGGAACAGTCGTAACTTTAGGTGTATGGGGTGCGGGAGATATAGTTGGGAATGCATTATCGACAATTGAACCGTATATTATCGAATGCTTGAGTTTAGTTGAAACTACTCCATTCCCTTTTGAACAATTTCACCAGATGATAGAAGCTTTAGCATCTCACGTTGAACAAGGTGAAGAGTTGATGGTGATTCGCAGCTACAAAACTGTAGATTTAATGTTAGCTAAATTATTAGAATGGCTAGCTAAAAAATTTGGTACGCAAGTTGAGAATGGTCAATTGATTGATTTACGACTAACTAATCAAGATATTGCCGAAATACTCGTTTCAACTCGTGTTACAGTTTCTCGTGCTTTAACACATTTTGAAGAACAAGGTTTAATTCAACGCTTACCTTTGCATCGCATTGTACTGCGTCAAAAAGAAATTTGGCGTTATGCAAGTTAGGAATTAATTAGGGCGGTGGGAGAGTTTTTTAGCTCAAGAAAGTACTGTGTGGGATGTAGAGACGTTATATATAACGTCTCTACAATGATTGCAACGTTTATTTAACCCATTAAAATTAAGGACTTATATCAGTATTAGTCGAAAGCTGTAAAGGACGTGGTTTGGCAATGCCATCACCCTGAGCAAAATCGATACCAATTGCAGTAATTTTATTGAGAATTTTCTGACTCTCAACAAACTCAGCAATAGTTTGAATCCCCATTAAATGACCAATTTGGTTTATCGATTCAATAATAGCCAAATCGATTGGTTCCTCTAAAATACGTCTTACGAAATAGCCACTAATTACTTATTGACTAAATAAATTAGATATGCATTAACTTTGATGCTTGTCTCGTTCATCTTCCAAAGCTATCTTAACTCGTTCATATTCAGTCATTATTTGACAAATTAGCTCTTTTGCACCAACTAATCTTTCATTTACTGCAAATATCTCCAATTCTGTACACTTTGCCGCTAAATTAACCGCACCTAATGTTGCGCTAGTGGAAGAAAGGGTATGAGCGGCACGTCGAAGGGCGTTATAATTAGCTTGGTTTTGGTAAACCTGGATATCTTGCAAAAGTCTGGGGGCTTCTTCGAGATAGTAATCAATCGTTTCAAAAAGAAATTCTACTGCATCGACAGAGGGATTAAAGCTTGCCATATGGAGAATTTCGTGTAAAGTCGCGTGGTGAATGGGGTTTGGCATTGGGAGTTAAAAGTAGGGAGTATTGAGTTAGGAGTTAAGACTTGCTTTACATATCGGTTGACATCTTTTGAGTGTCTGCATCAGTTCTGCGATGCGAATTGGTTTAACGAGATAGTCATTCATCCCGGATGCTAGACAGCGATCGCGTTCTCCCCACATTGCGCTTGCGGTGAGTGCGACAACCCAAGGCTGAGTTTCTAATGTCCATCCTTGTTTGATATGCTGTGTTGCGGTTAGACCATCCATTTCGGGCATTTGCACGTCCATCAATACGACATCATAGAGTTGAATGCGTAATGCTGAAAGTGCTTCTAGACCGTTGTTTGCTAGGTCTGGTTGGTAACCCATTCCTTGCAACATTAATCCAATCATTCTTTGATTTATGACATTATCCTCGACTAAGAGTATTTTTAGAGGATGTTCTTTTGCCATTTGAGTATCAATTTTAGTGTCATTTTCTGACTCTAATAGCTGGGTGTGAATATAAGGTTCGGAACCTCTCGATATCCGATTCACAATTTCTTCGGGAATAATCGATGTAGTAATGATAAATGAGAATACAGTTCCTTGACCAAATTCACTTTCTACCCAAATTTTTCCACCCATTAATTCGCATAGTTGTTTGCAAATTGCCAGTCCTAATCCTGTACCTCCATACTGTCGTGTAATCGAGGAATTGACTTGACTAAAGGGCTTGAATAAACGTTCTAGACCTTTTTTGGCGATGCCAATCCCTGTATCTCGCACTGCGAACTGTATTTGTTGTATACCTTTATCATCTAGCTTTTTGTGAACCGTTACTGATATTTCTACACCACCAGTTTCAGTAAATTTAATGGCATTGCTGACTAAGTTAACTAAAACTTGCCGCAACCGAGTTATATCTCCGACAATCATCGTGGGAATTTCTGGAGTGTCGATGAATGTCAATTTTAATCCTTTTTCATTAGCTTTAATAGCAAGTAAAGCTAATGTTTCATTGATACATTTTCTTAATTCAAACGGTTGTTCTTCTAAATCTAACTTGCCGGATTCAATTTTTGATAAATCAAGCATGTCATTGATAATTCTATGTAATGCATTTCCACTCGTGTAAATTGCATTACCAAATTCGCGTTGCTCGTCTGTTAAATTAGTATTTAATAGTAAACTTGCCATTCCCGCAACTGATGTAATCGGAGTCCGAATTTCATGACTAATCATTGCTAGAAACTCTTGCTTGGCAAGTTCTATTTGTTTACGTTCGGTCATATCTCGCAAAATATAAACGTATCCTTGAAAATGCTCAATTTCGGTTTGAACTAATGAACAACAAAATGCAATGTGAATTATTTTTCCATTTTTTGTGTGACAAACTGTTTCAACCTCTTCGCGTTTATTTATTTCTAATTGATGATTCTCAACTCCTTTAATAACTATCGATATATCTTTGCCAATTAATTCCGCTTCCTCATAACCCAACATTTTCTGAGCAGATGCATTAATTTTTTTTATTTTTCCTGACATTGTTGTAACTAACAATATATCTGCCATTGATGTCAAAATTTGTTCGATATATTGGTTCGATGCTGTGATAGTTTGTAATAATATATTTGATTCGTTCGCGCCCTGTACTAATGACTTTTCTAGAAGCATTCGTTCGCTACTATCTACTATCAATACCATTAATTCATTGGAATAGTGTTTACTATTCTGATTCGTAATTATATGAATATCAATATAGATGTCTTGACGATTTATTCCCTTGATTGCAAAACTTTTTTCTTTCCCTTGTAAAATTGCAGCAAAAACATCTTCTATTCCCGTCAATTCGGGAAACCCAATGCGAATGTCGTTACCCTCTTTAACTTCTTCGGCAACGTCAGCAAATTTAGGTATTTGCGAAGACATTGACAAAATTTGAAAATCTTGATTAATAATCAGATATTCAATGCAATCAAGTGATAAAAGATTGGTTAATAATAGATTCATGGTGATTAAAGTAAGGTTTGAGATAATTTTTGAAATATTTCATCAACATTAATACCAGTTTTGGCTGAAGTGAAATAAGTTGCTAACACACAGGGATTATCGCTGAATAAATATAATTTTTTTAGTTTTTCTAAATATTCTGCCTCAATTAGGTCTGATTTATTCAGGGCAATGACAATATAACTATTGGGATTAACTGATAAGAAACTTTGGATATGTCCTCCCAGATGGTCGAGAGTTTCTTGTCTGGTCATATCACCTACTATAACTGCTCCTTTTGCTCCTTGGAAATAGCTAGTAGCAATTCCTTTAAATTTGTTGCTGCCTTCTATATCCCAAATGATTAGTTGTATATCTTGCGCTTTCTGTGATACTGGAACTATTTTGCGTGACATTTTTACTCCCACTGTGGAAAGATATTCATCGCTAAATTGTTTATCGACAAATTGACGGATTAAGCTTGTTTTTCCGACGCTAAAATCACCGACGAGACAAATTTTTCTGGAAATTATAGACATATTTTAATTTTATGATTGACCACAGAGACACAGAGAACACGGAGGTAAGAAAATAATACTGAAATTTATTTGTTAATTGGTTCTATAGTTACACAGCGTTTCAACCATGTAGGTTGAGTCATATCTATTCCCGGTGGTAGGTTAGTTGTGCCAACAATTTGCAAACGTGATGGGTCGATACTTTGATTTATTAATGTTTGCTTGATTACTTTTGCTCGTTCTAATGCTAGCTGTTTCATTTGAGTTTCACCAGTGGCTGAGTAACTATAACCAGTAATTTTTAGGTCGTTTTTAGGGTTTTGTTGAAGGAATAATTTAACTTGCTGTATTTTGGTGTTTAAATCAGCTTGATTCAAGTCGGCTGAATTTTCTCTAAAGTAAAATCTGACATCAAATTTTAATGGTTTTACTTGGACTGTACTCGATACTAGTTTTACACCTGGGATTTGTGCAAATGCTTGTGTAATTTTGTTGATGTCTTTATGAAAATTTACATTACCTTGTGCGTTTACTTGATTGTTGATATATTGCGATGAAATTGCAACACCATCGATTTGATTTAAAACTGCTGTAACTCGTTCTACTTCAGCTGCTGCTAATACTGGGTCTGGTGGTACTTCGACTGCTAAAATTTGATTATCAATCGTCCATTTGGGATTACTTGCTGAAGCTATTTTCTCTGCTAAGTAATGCAATTCTTGATTGGGTACTCTTCCAGTTAGCTTGAGTTTACCGCGATTTTCTTTGACATTAAGTCGATAAACTGCTAACTCTGGTGTCGAAGCTAAAGAATCAGCAGTTTTATTTTCTGCGGTACGAATTACTGTACTGTGGTATTGCCAAACGCCCCAAGGTATTAAAATAGCACTTAGCAAACCTGCACTTAATAATAATATTGGGGAAGGTTTCTTTTTGGAGTTTTCGATTTGTGAATCATTATTTAATGTTTTTAAAACTTGGTCTACTTGACTGGGAATTGTCGAGGAATCACCATCAAACTTTTCTATGGAATCACCGTAATGCCTCACCAGGCTAATTAGGGTTTGTCGCATTTTCACGATAAATTCTTTAGTTGGTTCTCCTCTGACAACTATTGCCAAATAACAATACCCTGCAACTTCCAAAATTATTTTGGATGTTCCGTAATCGATTGCATCTAATTCGGAAACATTACCCGTTTGAGTAATACAATCGTTGGCAAAAGTGCGGATTGCTGTCAGCATTCCTGCTATCATTTCCGATTCTAGCTGCTGCGAATCCGAAGCTTGAATATCTGCTATTATTAAACCTGATGCTTTGTGAATCAGAAAAATTGCTTGGATTGTAAATGGTAATGCTTCTTTGAGGATTAATTCTGCCTCACTTACTCCTTGTAATTTAGCTCTAATTTTGCGTTTAACACCTTCAACGCTGAAAGTTTCTTCAACCTGTTGATTTATCGCCCGAATTGTTTCTCCCATATACTTGCCGATTGTACTACCAATAATGGGATACAGCGCATCGACTATTGCATCCTGTTCAATCTCGATTTGCTTTTTCATTGCCCGTCCCATTGCTGGTGCGATCGCATCCGACATTTCATACGGTGCAATGCTAATTTGCTGGGCAATAGCATCAGGAAGAACGGGAGCTAATGCTACACTCATACTAGATTTATCTTGCTCAATCCGACTTTGAATCGCACTATCGATAATTGGTGAGATCGCACTGACAATTTCCGCAGAGGATTCGCTAATCTTTAACCTTAAAAGTTCAGCAAAACATGGTAATAAAAGCTGAATTAATGCTTCTGGTTCGTAAATTTGATTTTCAAGTTTAGTTAATTTTTGTTTAATGTTATTGGCAATTTCTTCTAATTCTCCTAGTTCTGTTCCCACTAAAATTTCTTGCAATTTTTCAAAAGCTGCAATCGTATCTTGGGTTTCGGGTTGCCTTAATTCTGTAGATTCAGCAATTATCTCAGATTGATTTAATGCTGTAGATTCACCGACTATTTCAGATTGATTTAATGCTGTATATTCAACAATTATTTCAGGTTCCTCTAAAGTAGTCGCAAGAGCATCGAATGAGCTTTCTAAATATGCTTTACATACTTGTAATTCAACTTTTTCGTTCTCCGTTTGAGAAATATGCTCAGGTAGGTTTTCATGTCTATCAATATGGTGGTCAATTATATTTAGTTCAGCCAAAAGTTTGACAAATTTATCAACTTGTCTTACTTCTTCTCGATTTAACTCGATATATTGATGTACTGAATTATCTACCTGAGCCATGTTATTAAATCTCGTTATCAAATATTAGCATCACTCGGAATTGCTCTTTGAGCTAAAAGCTAAAAACAAATTATGAATGTGCTTCTGTCGAACCATTATGCATTAAAATCTTGGATAATCGACTGGTTTCTAAAAGTGGAATATCACCATAGTTACTTTTTTCCTCCATTGCTTCTCGCAACTTTGGAATAACTTCCGTTCCTTTTAACCGCATTCCTAATGCAAACAAAGTCTCGGCAATGTCATCTTTAGAAACCTTCGTTTCGCTTAAGTCAGAAAAACGCTGGTCTAACTCCTCTAAAATTAAATCTCGTAATGTGCCAATTTCTTCTTGAACTTGACTCTTATTCTGATTTATCTCATCTTTAGTTGATTGATTCTGCTTATCTAATTCTTCATTTAGTGATTGGATAGTGCTGGTAAACTTACGATTTACGCGGTCAATTTGTCCTGATAAATCGGCTGCTTCCTCTTGAGTAGAAAGACTTAATAACTTTAACTTTTTATCAATTGTTTCCACTGCCGACTTCAACTCGGTGCTAAAACTTGCTTTGAGTTGTTCGAGATGCGATCGCGTTTCTTGCTGGAATCGACAAATGTCTGTCTCCAATTTAGAAAAACGATTATCGTAGTCTCTAATCTGCGCTCCAAAAATAATATCGCGGATTTGGTCAATATTACCTAATCTTTCACGTACATCGTCTCTACTCATCTGACTCATCGGGGAATACCTCGTATTGGGGAAATGCAACCCATTTGTAAAATGCTTTTATTGCACCAAGACTATAGTTCCCCATATTCAGCAATTTATAACATGTTACATAAAATTTTCACGAAAAGTTATATCTCGCACAAATATTACGTATATCGGGCATTTAGACCAAGTAACTGAGTGGAAACAAACATATATTTTGTTACTACTCGTAAATATACTTAAAACCCAATACCAATTGACAACTGAATGATGACCAATAATAACTAACTAAATCGATTTTGTTACGACTCGTGAATATACTTAAAGCCCAGTACCAATAACAACTGACAATTGACAACTGACCAATAACAACTAACTAAATCGATTTTGTCACAAGTTTGTCACAGTCTTTAATTAAACTAGGTAACATAGCCCAAAAAGCTACTCATATAGAATAAATCAGGTAACTCGTTTTAACGACCTCCAGTAATATGTATCCCCATACATATTACTGATTTTATTTCTAAAAATAATTTTAAAGCGGTAAAAGATATGATAGTGCATCTCCAATCGACACTTCCCAATTATATACTTGATGAATTTAAAACTTGTACTCAACTTCAATACAGCGGCAAGTTAGACATTAAATCCCAAAAAGGTCATAGCTGGATATTCTACTATCGTTTGGGTAGGATAGTTTGGGCAGGTGGAGGAACACATCCTGGACGACGTTGCCGTAGAAATTTCACTCACCATTGCCCGGAAATTAATATTGATAAGATGCAGTTACCTGCTGAACTATTAGCAATCGAACAATGGGATTACCGTCTCTTAGAAGTTTTATATAAAAAAGATAAAATTACCCGACAACAAGTAAATTCAATTGTTGATAGCACAATCTCGGAACTTTTATTCGATTTAGCACAGCAGACAAACTTCACCAATGTCAACTGCCATCGTAATCAAGACATTATTCTAGATGTACCAATGAGTTTATCGAGTACAGATGTTTCGCTTCGACATATGCACGATTTATGGCAGTCTTGGTCTGAAGCTGGTTTAGTAAATTTTTCTCCTGACTTTGCACCAATTCTCCGTCAACCCGAACAACTTAGACAGATTGTTAATCCAAAGGTTTACGAAAATTTTGTGAAGTCGATGAACGGTAAATATACCCTGCGGGATTTAGGGGTGAAAATGAAGCAGGATTTATTGTCAATTAGTCGTTCTTTGCTTCCTTATATTCTCAGAGGAATTATTGAATTAGTGGAGATACCTGACTTACCGCTACAAATCGTGGCAAAACCTCAACCATCAAAGCGAAATTCACCATTAGTAGCTTGTGTTGATGATAGTCCGCAAGTTTGTAAGATGTTAGAACAAATTGTGACCCCAAATGGCATGAGATTTATCGGTATCCAAAACCCTTTAGATATTTTACCGACCTTAATTGAACGCAAACCAGACTTAATTTTCCTAGACTTAATTATGCCAGTTGCTAGCGGTTACGAAATTTGTTCGCAATTACGGCGAATTTCAGCTTTTGCCAATACACCCATAGTTATTTTAACAGGGAGTGATGGCCTTTTTGACCGAGTTCGTGCCAAAGTTGTTGGTTCAAGTGACTTTACCACCAAACCTGTAATGGCAGATAAGGTAATGGAAATGGTACAAAAACATTTGCGATACCACCCTGATTTTGTGGCAGACAATGCCTTTCATAG
>JANNFJ010001186.1:0-6885 GCA_031379725.1 Calothrix sp. OTE_75_metabat_31 | reverse complement strand
GTCCATTCAAAGCGGTGGTCTTTGTGTCTGAGTTTTCCGGCTGGGAGGTTCTCAAACTTAACATTGTATTCGATATTTGGAGTAGTAACTATTACTAACTTGGGTTGAGCAAATTCAAATACAACTCGTTCTAATGCACTTAAACGGGATAAATCTAAATGTTCGATAACTTCGATTAAAGTTGCCGCATCGTAACCTTGAAAGCGTTTATCTTGATAGGTTAATGCACTTTGGAATATCTTAAATTTATCCCATTGATTGCGGGATAAATTCAAACGGTCACATCTTTCCTTAGCGATTTGTAGCGCATAGTAAGATGCATCTGTACCCGATATCCGCTCAAAAAAGCTGTCTTTAATTAGGTTTACCAGCAAATTCCCTTCACCACACCCTAAATCGATGATTTGCTTGGCATTATGTTCTTTGAGTGTCTCTACAACTGCTAGTAATCTTTGCTTGTTCAAACTCAACGGTTTCTCTACCGCTGCTTCTTCAAGGGCATGGGTAGCTTCTGTGCTGTCGGGGTCGAGGTTGTCGGTGTCTGCAAGTTGTGCTAATGCTGCACGGGTCAGTTTACCTTGACGTTTGAGGTAACGACGGGTAATTTGCTCTTTAGCAGGGTGCGAACTTAACCACCCTTCACCGTGACGCAGAAGTTTTTCGATTTCGTCCTCACCTACCCAGTAATGCTTCTCATCATCGAGTACTGGTATAAGTACGTAAAGGTGGCTTAATAAGTCCGACAAAACCAACGTCTGCTGTAACTCGACTGTATAATATTGACTCATTCCCCAATCTGGGAATTTTTCATCAAGCTGATGATTCTCGGCACTGACAGTGTAACCCAGTGGTTCAAATAATTCGCGCAAAAAGCTTTCACCACCACGGCAGGGTAAAACGCTTATTTTTGCAGTTAATGGTATGGGGGTTTGGGCTAATTCGGGACGTTCTTTGCAACGTCCTCCCATCGCTGTCCCAAAAAGCTGCGACATTGCCACACTTAGGAATGAGGAAGCTACGTAAGGTCTATCATTTACGTACTGTTTGAGGGTTGCAGCACGTCCCCGAACTAATTTTACTGGGTCAACATCGAGTAATAACGCGGCAGTACATTTTTGTGCGATCGCTTCCGGGTAAAATACATGTGCTTGCCCGAAGGATAGTGCAAAGGACTGACAGCGGTCAGGGTGTTTGTGCAGTAAGTAGCCTAATTCGGTTGCTGGGGTATGAGTTGTTGTTATTGTTAGCAGCATGAACTTTCAAAACGGTTCACAAAGGTAATTACGTATACCTTCACTGTTATATTCTGCTTTTACGCAAAAACTCTAAAAATATCTGAAAAAATTTCGTGTCCCTTCAGGTAGAGATTTCGGTTAACGGGTGTAGAGACGTTACATGTAACGTCTTTACATAGGTTTCACGCTTCGTTATTTTTAAAGCACCGACCAGTATCAATAAGCGTCCTACCTAGCAAAAAAATTGAGCAGGGAAGAGTACTATTTTGTGCAATTAGTAACTCTATCTACTCAATGACAGTGTAAACGAGAAGGATTAAATTTTTAAAATTAAGAATGTGAAAAGCGATTATTAATTGAATCTTTGTCAAATCATGCTTTTAAAAGTTGTAAATTTACTAGTTATTAAAATTAGCTTGTAAATGCTTCAATTAGTCCTGGTTGCAGTGAATTTAGATGAGCCTATGATGGCAGGTTGAGTTATATAACCTGCCACAATAATTTATAGGCTATCGAGTGCATTGTTTTAACAAATTTGAATTAATTCGCTTGCAATGCTTTCTTACCTTTGTGCACACCAAACATACCTGCAACAGCGAGTACACCCAAGCTAACCACATTGCCTGGTTCGGGAACGCTTGCTTGTAATCCGACACCATCACCTGTATTTGAAAATACGCTATCAGGACCGGGCTTACCAATTTGAAGTTCAAAGGAATTTACATTGTAAAATGTAACTTTTTGTCTGTTACCATTAGCACCAGCTGCAGCAACAATTGCTTGGCTAGGGGCAACACCGTTAACTTTTAGAATTTGAGTAAAATTCGGGTCTTCAACATCAAACAAATCAAGAGTTACAGACGCAACAGTTTTATCAAGAAAATCGAACAAGAATTTACCAACTTCCAACTGACCGTTTTCAAAAGTTGAACCATCAGCCAACATAGCTACAGGACGCAACCAATATTCACCAGCAGGTGGATTTGTACCAGCATCGGTGGTGCCGAAGGAAATACCAAGACCGTAGGAATTCTCTGTGCTGCGGTCATCACTAAATAATCGGCTAAGTCCAAACTGTGGACCGACACCATCTGTATCGTAAGCCAAACTTGTTACTGAATAAGCAAAGGGAGATTGAGTGGTATCAATACAATCTGCTGGGTTTATACAACCAAGATTTGTTTTGATTTCGCCTTCAAGTTGTGGAACTAAATTAGTTGCATTTGCTGTAGGTGCGAAGGTGAAAATACCGAAACCGAGAGTTGCTGCTGCGAGGAGTTTGGCGGAAAAAGTAACTTTTTTCATGGTGGTTTTTTAAGTATCTATTAAATGTGTACGTATTTTCCGAGGTTCACCGCAGAATTGTTTCTGCGTGTTTTTCCTCTCTCATGTACACATGCTATTTCTACTTAAGTGCAAACGTCATCCCCAAATTCAAAGGTTTACAGCAACTTGACTCTGGGAACCAAATTAGCAAAATTACTTAAAGATTAGATTTATTTTGACGAGAGGATATTGACAGCTAGTATATTTACACACAAGCGGTCGTATTTGCTCAATCAATAATTTTCACCTACGAAGTTTTGTGTAAAAAAGGAGGCAAAGTCCTTTATTTAACTAATTAGTACCGTTCTGCGTAAATGTACATACCTTTTCCAAAGGTTACAAGTCGCTGTATTTTCGTTGATTCTAATCGTATGTTTACTTACACCAAGCTATATTAGTACCGCAATAACTAAAATAAGAAAGATTAGGTAGTGCGATCGCACTACAGTCTCTCATATTCAATGTGGCAAAGCACTGGTCAGCAAGTTTAATTTCTGTGATGCCTTATTTTCGGAGTTGGTTTAAGGTATTAATAGCTTGTTGATATAGTTCGCGGTTGTTTTGTTCCTGAAATAAATCGGCAGCACGTTGCAAATCTGCTAGAGCATTCTCTTTATCTCCCAATCCTGCCCTTGCATTGCCTCGGTTATTGTACGCAATCGCAAAGTTTGAATTTAGACGGATAGCTTCATCGTAATCGGCGATCGCACCGTTTCTGTCACCTTGTGCAGCACGAGCGTTACCTCGGTTGTTGTATGCTAGTGCGTATTTGGGATTGAGTGTAATTGCTTGATTGTAGTCAGCGATTGCGGTATTTCTGTCCCCCTGTGCAGCACGAGCATTTCCTCGATTATTGTATGCGTCGGCATAGTTGGGATTTATCCGAATCGCTTCGTTATAGTCGGCAATCGCACCGCTGTTATCGTTGAGCGTTGCGCGGGCATTACCCCGGTAATTATACGCAACCGCATCGTTAGGATTGATTTGTAGTGCTTGGTTATAGTCCGCGATCGCACCTTGTTTATCACCTCGATCAAATTTAACTAAACCCCGACTATTGTATGCTGCAACGTATTGAGGGTCTAGGGTAATGGCTTGATTGTACGCTGCTAATGCCCCTGGTAAATCGCCTTTACTTTGCCGTTGCTGCCCTAATCCAAAAAAGTCTGTTGCTTTAGTTGGTTTTGCCGAGTTAGTTTTAGGTGGAGTAACTCCAATTTCTGTTACTAATACTTCATTACTTCTCTGACTGCAAGAAATAGTTGTAGTGGCAACAAATCCAGCAAGCACAATAGCCTTAATGGTTTTACTTGCTTTGAGAGGATGTTTTAAAAGTCCAATAATGTATAAATTTATCATTCTGTAGCTTGCTGTGAACTCCTAATTTTTCTTTGATTTTATTTAAATTTATGATAAATATTTTAAAAAAATCTCTTAAAGTAAGCAGTATTATTTATCACAATTTAGTTACAATTAACTCTAACGTTAGTAATAATTTATTCTTCCCCCTTTTCTTGCTTCTGATTTTTAGATGTTAGTTTAAAAGATACACTTTTTTCAATCTTAACGGCAAGTTTTTCTAAATTATTTCCTAAATCTTTTTGTAGCGCTTGCGTCAAATTAACTGTAAAATCTAAATCTAAACTTTGATGATTTACTAATTGTACTAACTCCTGAAACGCAACTTTAACCGTATTGCGTTCACTAATCGACAATTTTAAATCCAAAATTTCGTCAATATTTTGAGATAACATCGCTTTTTTGATACGTTCGTGTAAATTTTCATATTCAGAATTTATAAATTTGTGTTGCTGCTCAATTTCTTTATACTTTGCGACAAGCAATCTAATATTCTCTTGATTGGGGTTTGGATAAGCTTGTTTCTCTAACTCTAATAATTGCCGATGAACTTGTGCGAGATATACGCAATCTTTGGAAGCATAATCAATTTGTTCTTGAGTCAGCGGTCGTTGTCCCCAATCGCTACTTTGCTCTTGCTTATCCATGTTTTGATTGCAAAGGATGTTAGCTAGAGTTTTTAATTGATAGTTAGGTGTTGGTAATATATAGTAGGGAATATTCCTTGCTATTTGCAAAGTGCAAGTAACGTTCTGGACTGTTTTATTTCCTAAATATCTTAAATCGTAGCTAGCATTATGAAAGACTTTTTCGATTGCTGGATTAACCATAATTTTACTAATAAAATCAGAAGCAATATCGGGTTGGTCGAGTACGTCTAAAAGAACGACTTTCTCACCCGTAATATCATTGGGGTCGTCTAATATTTGAATTAGCGATAATCTGGGTTTTTTGGTGTTGTAGTCAGCAACTTCGGTATCAAGCCATAGAATATCAGATTTAGCATATTTTGCGATAATTTCGCTAATTTCGATGGAATTTAAGTATTGCATAGGGAAGAGGGGAAAGGGGAGTTTTTGGATTTAATTAATGTAAAAATAAAAAGTAAACTTAATAACAGTTATCAACTAAGTGAGGTACATATGTAGGGGCGCAAGGCATTGCGCCCTTATCTTGGTGTATGGCTGTACCTCAATGGGTTGAGAAACGCTATATCTGGAGGTAATCATTATTAACCTACTTACAATACTAATCGAGCAAAATAGTATTTTTCTATACTTTTAAAACCATGAAAGCTAATGACTATAATGCCATGTGAAAACTAGTATTAGTGTTAGCTATACCACTTTAAAACTAAGAGTAAATACTGTTTTTATGTTTTGTTGCTTTTATTGACTAGTGGTGCATGTCATTTATTTTGGGGAGTAATTGACATGCATAGTGAGACCCAAATCCCCGACAACTTTTACGAAGTCGGGGATTTTAGTCCTCTCGACTAATCTCTCCCAACTAGTAGTGTGTGTCAAAAGTTTTGATGGTTGGCTGGGTGCCCAAAACCCTGGAGAGACGCGATATATCGCGTCTCTACATCCCTTAGAACTAATGACATGAACTACTAGTCGCCTTGACTATCTTTAAGCGACCTTTAAGCGACAAGTATTAGTCAGGTCAGACTTATCCTTCAGGATTTATTACAATAAATAAGGCTTGATAACAACAAGCAATAATTTCAGCTTAAAATTAAATCTGTACTAGTTCCCTTAGATATTTAAGATCGTCAAACCAAGGATGTCTAAAGATTTACACAGCGACCCATTACGTGTGGAGGATGATTTGGTTCACACAAGCACATTTACATCCCCAGGGATGGTATTCCAACTAGCTGATGGTACAGTTTGTGCATGTAATGCTAGCGCAGCAAGCATCCTTGGATATACAGTTGAACAATTACAAGATCGTAATTCTACCGATTTTCCTTGGCAAACGATTCACGCAGACGGTTCCCCTTTTCCTGGTGAAACCCATCCGGCAATGGTTGCTTTGAATACTGGAAAACCTTGTCAAAATGTGGTAATGGGTTTTTATAAGCCGGATGGTGAACTTGTTTGGCTTTTGCTTTCCTCGCAACCCTTATTTAATAGCGATGCAACTACTCCCTATGGTGTTGTTACGACTTTCAGTCAATTAGTTGAAGGTGTAGAGGGGAAGACTGTTGAAGATGGGATCGAACAAACTCGATTAGAACCCATTGGGCAGCAAGAAATTTCCCAACGTCAAGAAATCGAGTCGAGGTTGGTTGCTGCAAATAATCAGCTTGAACGACTTGTCGAAGCACGAACTACCGAGTTGAGTCAAGCTTTGGCAGCATTGGCAGAAAGTTCTGCACTTTATCGGACTTTAGCGAAAAATTTTCCTAATGGTGCTGTTGTCTTGTTCGATTGCAACCTGCGTTACTTGCTTGCCGAAGGACAAGAACTTGTGTTAACTGGTGTTTCTAACCAAGAAATGGTTGGTAAAACGATTTGGGAAGTTTTCTGTATACAAACCTGTGCCGCAGTCGAACCCATTTACCGTAAAGCTCTAGCTGGGGAAACAACAATTACTGAAGTACCCTACAACAACCGTATATATAGTACGTACACTCTACCAGTGAAGAACGACCAAGGAGAAATCTTTGCTGGAATGGCAATGACGCAAAATATTACTGAACGCAAACGAGTTGAAACGGAGTTACAAAAATCGCACCAAAGTTTGATTAATACTCTCGAAAGTATTACCGATGCTTTCTTTACTTTGGATACAGAATGGCGATTTACCTATCTTAACCATCAAGCTACACAGTTATTGCAACGAGAACGCGACGATTTGATTGGTAAATCGCCATTCTGTATCCAAAGTAAAGAAAGCATCGGTAATACTTTCGAGAGTATTAATCAAACTTTGGTGCGATTTTTGTAACTCCGTT
>JANNFJ010001181.1:0-5615 GCA_031379725.1 Calothrix sp. OTE_75_metabat_31 | reverse complement strand
GAACCAAAAAAGCGGCGGAAAAATGGGTCATTAAATTCTTCAGGTAACTGGGTTTTAACTGTCCGAGATGAATTAATTCGCACTACCGCAGGCCCCGTCTTTTGAACCGCAGTGGCAACAAAATTTACATCGCTATTTTCTCCAACTGCATTAATGACACCCCCAATTCGGGGAGTTACGACAGTCTCTGAGGGTAAAGCAACTGTTACGTTTCTTAACTCCTGGAAAGAGCGCTTCTGTGGTAATAAAAAAGAACTGGCAAATAATACCGTACTACCGCCAAATATACCGCCAATTGTGACCAGAGATAAATAAACGGTGAGTTGCTTGGGGGATAACTTCATAGCCATTAAAAAACGGGAGAATAATTTTAAAAATATGTAGCCGCTAATTTATAAGTTTAATCAAGCAAGAAGCCAGTTAACAGATCCATTTGATAGAAAACAGGCTACATTTCTAAATTTGAGATTTTGGAACTTAAAAATTTTTCATATAGTCGCTATTTACTAGTCATAAGTAACTGTCCATATGTTCCCTTGTGGCTGCTGTATAAATAATATATCTCCGACTACAATTTAAAGTTAGGTCAGGAACGTACTTTTGTTCATGCATGAAAATCGCCGTTACCCTCTTTTGAAGTATTTATCTGTTCTCAATGGCTTAGTCAGTATCTTTGGACTCACATTGACGCTATCTGGGGCAGCGATCGCACAAACAAGCAGTTCTAGTTGCCCAACTCCAGCTTTATCGCGCTTCTTACGTCACACTGCTGCTCGTGGTGAAACTTTAGATAGCATAGCTCAACAATACAACCTCGCACCAGAGACGATTGTCAGAATGAACCCCAGATTGCAAAATCGTCGAGTCACTGTTGGCAGCGAAATTTTAATCCCTCCTTTTAATGGCACAATCGTCGAAGTGGCAAGCGGTCAAACTTTAAGAGATGTTGCGAAAAGATACAAAATTCGCCCTGATGTACTATTCGAGATTAACGGTTGTCAAAATAATCTTCGACTCGTCTTTGTTCCAGCCAAAAATGATTCAAGTCGTCTAAGCAACTCAAACACGACAAAAGTCGAATCAGTAGCAACCCCTTCAACGAATACGACCACTACTAAGTTTACTGGCTACCCCTTAAATCAGGCGATTACAGTTGCTTTACCCTACGGTTGGCAAACTAACCCAAAAACAGGTGAGGTATTTTTTCATAGCGGTATGGATTTATTAGCTTCCGTTGCAACTCCCGTACAAGCTATTAGTAATGGGGTTGTAGCCTTTGCTGCCGAACAAGGTACGTATGGAAAATTAGTAGTAATTAATCATGGTGGTGGATTGCAAAGCCGTTATGCACAGTTAGAAGCGATAAAAGTAACACCCGGTCAACAAATCAAGCAGGGAGACGTATTAGGAACGGTGGGAATTAGTGGGCAACCAACATCTTTACAGCCGCATTTGCATTTTGAAGTGCGTGTAAGTTCCGATTTGGGTTGGGTAGCCAAAGACCCTAGAAATTATTTTAAATAAGAAGCAAGCACAATATTGTAAGGGCACGATACATTGTGCCCATATGTACATTAGTGTGAACTGAAGGTAAAACCATAAGTGCAGCTAGGTTTCGAGAGAAAACTTTTTACTGCCGTGGGGACTCAAGTTGCACTGTTTCAATACTTAACGGCTTTTTTAAAGAAACTTTTAAGTCAAAGTACGTTTCTATATTTGTTGTAAGCATTGCAGAATGGATGTTGAAGACGGAAAAGAAAGTATAAAAAGCATGTATAATTTTTCGTTCATCGATGCCGGGACTATAGGAATGTGGTTACACCTGAAGTAAGCGTCCACTCCAGCGTTACTATTTACAGTTTTAATAATGAAGACTCACAAAGGTTGTGCGTTTTGACTCGTTCGTTAGGATTTCCAGCTTATTTTCTCAGTCAAATCGAGTTTTACCGAGACTGCTACGAACGTACTCAAAATGAACAAGATGAAATTCCCGATTTAATTCCCGATGAAATCGGTTCGAGTCGAGAATTGAAGGAAGCTTATGAAAGTTTATTGAGTGCGATCGCGTTGAAGGTGATATCCCCAAATTCGCAAGGTGATTATCAATTAAACGGTGAGTCACTTGGTAAAGACCGAGAACAAATTGCCTTGGCTTTAGCTACTGAGTTTACCTTTCAGGAATTATACGGGGAACTCAAAGAAAGCATAGAAGCGTTTGAACACGATTTAATTTACCATAACTTAGAGGAATTTGGAGCATCCGCGAAAAGTCTAACTCGTTACGAGCGTAAGCTTTTAGATAATTTACTCTCAAGCTATAACCCTCTCAATTAAACCCATGTAAAATACGTTAAGGTGTACAAAGTCGAAGCACAAGTGGACACAAAGCAGCTTTTACAAATCGTTGAACAAATGCCTCAGCCTGATTTTGAGGCATTTGTAACACAGGTGTTGATGCTCCGCGCTCAACGTCAAGTTCCGTCGCTTTCATTACCATCCGAATTAATAGTCAAAATTAACCAATCCATTCCTGACTCACTACAGCAGCGGTTTAACGACCTAATTGCTAAACGACAATCACTGGTATTAACTGATGCAGAACAAGCAGAGTTAATTGAGCTTACCGATCAAATCGAAGATTTAGATGTTAAACGTATTGAATATTTAGCTCAGTTAGCTCAGTTAAGAAAGCGATCGCTCACTGAAGTTATGCAAGATTTAAATATTCAGCCTCCTACCTGTGTCTGAGGATGGAGAAAACACGATCGTCCAATAGATTAACTAAATAATTTTGGGGTTTATAATCATGTTATTTAGTTAAATGTTAAGGACTATACCTCAGTATATTTAATTAGCATGTTACACTTTGCAAGTGATAATTACAACGTAGTATTAAGAAACTTATATATGGAAGCTAAGGTAATATCATCTATAAACATGAAAGGTGGTATAGGTAAAACTACATTAACCGTCAATCTTGCAGCTTCGCTAGCTCATTTTCATAAAAAGCGTGTTCTTGTAATTGACTTAGACCCTCAAACAAATGCTACATTTTGTTTGATCGGTAGAACTACTTGGGATAATTGGATAAAATCAAAATTAACATTGGCTGATTTGATGAATCAAACAGATCAGTTTAATCTCTCGAAGTTAGAATCAAAAATTCAGGATGCAATTATTAAAAATGTGGGAGGTATTGACAAGCTCGACCTGATTCCATCACATTTAAAACTAACTTTTATCGATATTGGTCTAGCTGTAGTGCAATTTAGAGAAACAATTCTGAAAAGGAAATTATTTCATGTTCTAAATGAGTACGATTTTGTATTTTGTGATTGCCCCCCTAACTTATCATTATCTACCCAAAATGGCTTGGCAGCTAGTGATTACTATATAATTCCCGTATTTCCTGAACCGTTAGCTGCTTTAGGTTTAGGACTCATTAGTAACAAAATAAAGCAGTTAAATGAAGCTATGGGTAAAGAATTATTATCATTGGGAATAGTTTTTACGAAATATGATAAAAGAATTAATGAAACTGAAACAACAGCATTATAAATTATAGAAGCTAATCCACAAGAATATATTTTTAGTACAAAGATACCTGAAAATGTTCTGATAAAAAGTGCTGTTAGAGATTCTAAACCTGTTGTTATCACTAATCCTAGAAGTAAAGGCGCACAAGCTTATAAAGAACTAGCCCAAGAATTTATAGATAGAATAGAAAAAATAAATATTTAAAAAGTAAGCGACTTATATTTATGAATAATAATGATAAAGAAAATGTACAAAAAAATTTTCAACAGTTGCAAACTCTAGGAGAAATTCTGTGTCTCATACAAGCTTTAAATATAGATGAACTTGAAGATATTACAACGGGTAGCTATCTAGGCGAAGCAGTAAAATTACTGAAAAACGTAAAAAGTAATTTAAATTTAGCTATTCATGAACTAGAGAATAAAGAAGATACAATCAGTAATCAATTCACTCAATCCGAAATATCGGGACAGGTATCTTCGCAGAAAACAGACAGAAAAGAAAATACTAAAAAAATGGTAGTCGATTACCTAACGAATGTTGTTTTTGCCGACATCGAGATATTTACAGACCGTAAAAGTATTGCTGATTTTTTCAAAGATTTTTTTGGTATTGAGTATAATCTAAAGAAAGAATCGAGAAAAGATGTAGTAAGTAGGCTGTGCAAATTAGTTTTAGAAAGTAATATATCGATAGATATAATAGGAGATGCTTTATTAAAAAGAACTAATTCTAAGTATGGTTCTGCGCTTAAAGAAAAAGAAACTGGTTTTCTTAAAAGTTGGTATGAAGCAATTGAAAAAATGTAAATAATTATTTAAATATGGAATTATTTCAAGATTTAATTATAGAGTCAAAAAAACATTATACTTTTTTTCTAGAGCAAATAGTATCTTCTCTTGGTAAAAATTTAGATGCAACTTTAGATGACAAACGAGCAAATCTTATAGAAGATTGTTACTTTAAAGCTATCTCTTTCTCTTCTTGGCAGCAGATTCTTTTGACACCAAATAAAGAGAATTGTAGCGAAATCTACAATGAATTACAATCAGATTTAGCTTCTTCTATGTTATCAGCCTTAACTGGTAACTACAGACTTGCCTTAATATCTATTAGAAGCTTTATAGAATTATCATATCTTTTTACATATTATTATTATCATCCTATAGAATATAATTGGTGGCTAGATGATAATCATGTAATAAAGTTTTCCGAACTTAATCAAAATTACTATAGTAATTATAAACAATTAAATACTTTTAATGTAAATTCTAATATATATAAAGAATGGAAAAAAGTGTCTAAGTACGTACATGCAGAATTTAAAAATTATATGCAATCTTATGAGAATCTTACTAGCTTACCTGTTTATCAAAAAGGTAAATTAGGACAATGGATAACTCATTTTTCTAAAGCTACAATTTATATTAATCAACTTTTCTATATTGTATTTCAGGATACTTACTTTGAAGCTATAGCTAAAGTAGAATATAATACTTCGTGTCAAATTATTAAAAATATTTTGGACGAATCTTTATTTACAGCAATTAAAGAGTCACGTCTTAAATAGACAAACAAAAACTAATTTATTATGACTTACGCATTGACAGAAAAATCAAAATAGGGGGTATGGTTTTCAGCGCTTTGACCTTGATTTTTCGGTTTCCTCGCAAGCGCTCGCAATTAATAAAGTAGGTTTCTAAAAGCCTGAAACAACGTATTTACGTTGCTACATAAGATAATTCGTTTGCACAGTGCGTAAGTCCTATTTATGTATTTTACTCTTATGATATAAAAGCGTGTAAAAATTAATCGGGTTTTAGCTGAACTGCGCTCGACTGGTAAAAAGGTCGAGATGCGATTTGGGAAAAAACACGAGCTTAATCGAGATTACGTGACAACTTTATCACCAAGGACGATGACAGTTCGAGCGTTGACAAGGTTGTAGTCCAGGAAGTGCAAGGGTTTCAAGATATGATGGATAAGCTAGAACCTGTTGAAGAAGAATTGAGGACGCTCAAGTTTGAAACGTTACGACAAGAAATTGCCGTTGGAATTGAGCAGATTGAGAACGGTCA
>JANNFJ010000813.1:0-4163 GCA_031379725.1 Calothrix sp. OTE_75_metabat_31 | reverse complement strand
GGGGCGGGCGGGTTTATGGAGATTTTTCGTTATCAAATGAGTCTAGTCGTTAACCCGCCCTTACAGTCTTAGATTTTTTCTCCACTTCCTTCTCCCCTTCTCCCCTTCTCCCCTTCTCCCTTTCTCCCTCTAACCAGCTTGAGCAATTAACTGATTAGCAATTTGCTGTGCTTGGTTGATGGGGATAGCGAATCCTAAACCTTGGGCACCTTGGATGATGGCAGTATTGATACCAATTACTTGTCCGCGTTGATTTAACAAGGGGCCGCCGGAATTACCGGGGTTAATTGCAGCGTCGGTTTGAATGAAACTCATGCTACGGTCGCGTCCTGCACCAATCGCCCGACTCGAACGACCTGTACCGCTAACAATGCCAACGGTGACGGTATTATCTAAACCAAGGGGATTGCCGATTGCGATCGCCCATTCACCAGGTTTGAGTTGGTCGGAATCGGCGATGCTAACAGTTGGTAAATTTGTAGCTTGAATTTGCACCACTGCTACATCCATTCGTTGGTCTTCTCCCAATACCCGACCGGCGAGTTTGCGACCATCTTTCAACGTTACCGTAACCCTGTCAGCACCATTGACAACATGCGCGTTGGTCAGAATCAAACCATTCGACCTGATAATAAACCCAGAACCAGTTCCCCGCGCAATTCGTTCATAGCCACTGTATCGACTTTGAACGGTGCGAGTTGAGTCAATCCGTACCACCGCAGGCCCGGTGCGTTCGACTGCACTAGAAATAAAATTTGTATCTATGTTGCTAGTTAATGCAGCTGTTGGTAGCTGCGCGATTGGCAGGTTTGAAGTCAGTGCTTTTGTCGGGACAATTTGCGTAGCAAATAAAGCTGTTACTGCTCCAACGGACATCAAAGATAAACTAGTTAGAGACTTTTTCAAAGAAAAATTAGAAGACATTTGCAGATATCCAAGTGTAAGTGTGTGAGTTGATTTTTGAGAGGGTATTTATAAAGAAAATATAAAACCGTCTTGTTAGGCGTCCCGCCTGTCAGTTTGGATAAATCCGCCTGTCAGTTTAGATAAATCCGCTTGTCAATTTGGATAAATCCGGGTAAGGAAAGGTCAAGTCATAGCTATTAACTTTGTAGTAAACGCTTAACAATATCTAAACCAACTTGAGTTGTTTCATCGAGTAATTTCGGGTCTACAGTTTTATCGTTTGGTGTATGGTAATTTGCTTCATAACCGCGATAGAAAAACAGAATTGGCACACCTTTAGTAGCAAAAGATGCATGGTCGCTACCACCATTTACAGCACTCCCACCAAATAATTCGACTTTAGGTTCAACAACTTTGGCTAACTCCGTTAATGATGATGTACCGCCAATTTGCAGTTGATTATTAACACCAACCATGTCAAAGTTCATCATTGCTTTTAGCCCCGTCAGAAACTGTGGTGTTGCTGCATTCACAAAAGCCCGTGAACCGTGTAATCCATCTTCTTCACCATCGAAAGCGATAAACCAAGCTTGACGGCCAAGTGGTGTATCTGATAAATTTCTGGCGATCGCAAGTACAGTCGCCGTCCCAGAAGCGTTATCATTTGCCCCTGGCGCACCTGCCACTGAGTCGTAATGACCACCTAGTATAATTTGGGGTTGCGTCACGCCATCAAGATACGCGATGACGTTACGCCCTGTCACAAACTGGTTTTGCCCGTTAGCATTCAACTTAATACTCAGGTTATTATTTTCCGCACGGTTAATTAATGAGTTACCTTGGTTACCTGATATTCCCAGAACAGGAATTTTAGAAGCTTCATTTAACGCACTACCTGCTAAATTTCCAGGTTTGTTATTGACAATTATCAACCCAACCGCACCGGCATTTGCGGCATTTCGAGCTTTTTCTCCAAAACGGATTTCGCCGCGTTTCACAATTGCAATAGCACCTTTCACATTCACGCTCTTCAAATCATTTGCTCGTCCAAAGTTGGGAACTACAACCGCACGAGCATCCAGCTTTGCGGGAACCGAACCTTTGAGCGCTCGTGCCTCAATCGTGGTTCCATCAACAACCACATTTGAACCCAAATCTATAAACTTGGAATAAGTAAAAGTTTGAATTTGGGTTTTGTAACCAGCTTGGCGATACTGTTCGCTAATGTAATTGCTTGCTTGTTCCATTACAGGTGTACCAGTAACCCTAGCACCCATGTTTACTAAAGCTTGCACATCGGCATTAGCGGCACTTGTGGAAGTTTTAGCTTGTTTTGTCTCGGCTTTAACCAAAGGTTCAATTGCTTTGATCAAAGTATTTGGTTGAAAAGCGCAAGCTGTCGGAAATAAAATTAGAATTGCCGTAAGAGACACCCGCAACCGGGAGTTAGTTGGGTTTGTTTTCAGAAACATTGATTTTTAATAGTTTTTATTCGTGCTGGCATTGCCTTGATTAATAATTAAGCAATTTTAAGGAGTAAGACATCGACCTGGGATTTCGTGGCTATGTTTCTAGTGTGATAGTTAAAAATGACAAAACAATGTCAGCCGACGCATAAAGATATAAGTTACCAAAAAATATATATAGGGCTACTATTTGATTTTTAAACAAAATTAGGTATTTTCAGGTGCGTTACGAGAAGCGAAGAGCGCACCCTACATATCTACGTATCTTTCTCAAAAATAAAGCCGGATTCCTATAATACTATTCCTGCTGACGGCAGAATCATTGTTGTAATTCGATTTGAAAAGTCGAACCCTTTCCGAATACGCTGTTTACGCTTATTTGTCCGCGATGTGCTTGGACGATTTGCTGAGAAATTGCCAACCCCAAACCAAAGCCACCAGAAGAACGCGATGTGCCGGGGGCACGAGGGGAGCGCGATTCTCGTTCCGAGACGCTACGCGAACGCACTATATCGACGCGGTAAAATCTTTCAAATACATGGGGTAAATCCTCAGATGGGATGCCGATACCGTTGTCTTCGACTTGGATAATTGCCTTCGATCCTCTTGTAAAAAGTCGTAGTTGTACGCTTCCACCACTAGGGGTATATTTAAAAGCATTATCAAGCAAGTTAATAATTGCCTGTTTGAGTAAATCAGAGTCAGCTTTGATATACACAGGTTGTTCGCTTAGGTGCAAATTTAGACTGAGATTTTTCGCAGTGGCTTGCTGTTGGTAACTTTCGGCAAGTAGCAGTAACTCAACCAAGTCTGTAGTTTGTAATGTCGTGGGGTCTAAGGTTCCCTCATGCCGCGATAAAAATAATAAATTGCTAATCAAATTACTCATTGACTTGGCAGTATTAGCAATATTGGACAGTCGAAACTGCTGCTCCGATTCATCATATGGCGGCATTAGTGCAACTTGTGCATTACTCAAAATCGTTGCCACAGGCGATCGCAATTCGTGAGAAGCATCCGCTGTAAACCGCTGCAACTGCTCGTAAGCACGACGAGTTGGCTGCATCGCCAATCCCCCCAAAAACCACCCTGTAACTCCAATTGCCCCAAAAGTGACGGGTATCCCAAATGTTAAAAACAACCTAGCTAGATTCAGTGTTTCCCGCAGCGAAGTCAGCGGCATCGCTATCTGTAGGTATCCAATTAACGATTTATTGTGTATAACTGGTAGCGTCAGTTGTCTAACCCACAACCTTGATGCTATTTTTCCGGCTTGCTTGTCATAAATTTGGATAGTTTTAAACCCAGGGTTAATGGTTAATTGACGCGAAGGAACTAGCCCCCGAAATACCACTAATTTACGTTGATAATCGTACCAGCGAACATATATTAAGTCTCCATTGAGCAATTTTAGAGCTTTATCTCGATCTATCTGCCATTGTCTGCCTCCATACTCGTATTGAGCATTCGTTACTATATTTTTCCCTCTTAAAAATAACCCGTCATCAAATGCTTTAAGCTGCTGTTCAACTCCCAAATAATAAGCAACCCCTGCAAAGACAACAAGGATACTTCCCATTGACGAGGCAAATAAGTAAGCTAAATTGCGACGACTGCGAGCAAACATGAATTAGGGCCCTAATTTAAGACGATAACCAATACCGTAAACATTTTCCAAGCAATCTTTAACTCCCACACTCTGCAACCGCTGCCGCAAACGACGTACTAACGTAGTCACAGCATTGCTTTCTGGTTCGGTTCCCCATCCCCATAGTGTTTGTTCGATTTGAG
>JANNFJ010001129.1:0-6166 GCA_031379725.1 Calothrix sp. OTE_75_metabat_31 | reverse complement strand
GCTACTCCAATCTAGGAACGGGGTTTTTCAAAGAATGTCTTCCTCATAGAAGTCACATAAATCCAGATTTTCCTTTATTAGGTCAATCATCACTAGTGACTCCTTCCTTTTACTATGTAATAAACTATACTTTAACACAAGAGCTATTTGCGGTTGCTTGAGTTGCCTACTTGTAGTTATTTGCATCGTTGGGAACTCTGGGGACTAGGCTTTACTTTTACCCCTATGTATTTGATCTTAGCTTATTATCTTGCTGACCTAAATACTTTTGTGCAATAACAATACAACTGTTTTTATTTTAAGACTTAAACCAAAGCGCAGTTGTTCGCGGGCTTACGTATTTAAATTGAAATTTATCTAAAATTTATACTTTAGTCTCTATCCTTAGACTGATAACACAAATTAGGAAATCCAAGGGTCAATTGGTTATAAACTGAAATTTCACTTATATAGTGCAGGTACTTCAAACAGGGAGTTTGAAGATGCTTCACGTTTAATTTGACCGCTACGTACTGCGTCGCATAAGGCAATTAAAGCTGTTACATCCTCTGGTTGATAGCTTTTAGCTGCAAGTACTTGATGAAGTAGACCTTCGGATTCAACACTAAGGTATCCAGTTTGGAAAGCAGATTCAACAAGTGCGCGAATCATTTTGTTTAAAGAATAATTATAAGTTTATCAACTCTACTTTGGAATATTCCTACAGCTTTTAGATTGATACGAGTCAGCCCTTCCATGTGACAATCAATCACTTATGTAGTGATTAAAATCACCAGTATTGTAAAAAAGTATGCTTATCTTAAAATATATACACCGTTGGTATATGGTGATATAAATAAAGCAATTGCACAAACTTGGTAGTTTAGTAATTAATTAGATGGTAATTTAAATTACTTCTAGATAAGTATTAATTACTAACCATTACCAGCAAAGCTGATATCTTGTGCCCCAATCAAAAATTTTCGGAAATCTTCGTCGAATTGACTTAATTGTGCCCAATCAACGCCTATAGTGTTAAATTTTCGCACGAGACTCAAGCACGCAGGACGTTCGGTGGCGTAATGCCCTGCGTCGATGAGGATGAGATTGCGATCGCGGCTTTCTTGAAATTGATGAAATTTACAATCCGAGGTTAAATAAGCTGTTGCACCTGACGCGGCAACAGCCGAGATGTAACCTGCCCCCGAACCGCCCAAAACGGCGATTTTTTCAATATCCTGTTCTAAGGAAGCCGTTTGCGGTGAGAAAATTAAATTGGGTACTGCAAGTCGAGTTTGAATCGTAGCAAGCAACTTACCCAAAGTCACCGATGGTGTTATTGTACCAACACGCCCGTATCCCAAACCATTCTGGGTCGGTACGATGGGGATGGTTTCCTTAAGTTCTAAAATTTGTGCTAGAACATCAGCTGTACCATCTTCAACTTGGTCGAAGTTGGTATGTGCCGTGTAAATACCAATTTTATTGATAAATGCCAATCGCACCATCTCACCAATTGCATCACCAGCACGTAACGATTTAGCAGGAGTAAAAATTAGGGGATGGTGGGCAAAAATCAAATTTACAGGTGTACCCTTATCTCGAAGCAAAAGTGCTTCCTCCATTACTGCCAAAGTCGGTGTTAAGCAAACTAACACCCTTGCTGGTTCTGGCAACACTCCAGGTTCAACTTGCCAGCCGCAATTATCCCAACTTTCTTGCCAAGCTGGATTTGCCCAATTTTCAAACCAATTAATTAAATCCGCAATTTTCATATTTTTATTGGTCATTTGTTATTAGTCATTGGTTATTTGTTATTTGTCCGTGTCACGTAGGATAGGCATCCTGCCTGTCCGCGATATATTTTATTTACATCTCTTAATAAATGAATAATTATAAATTACCAAACTTGTGCAAACAACAATTCGGCGCAATAAAATAAAACTAAAGCTCTCTGATATTTACATAGTGGCACAATTGACACAATTCCCAACAATCAACGCTCTCAAAGAACCTACAAGTTCCGCTTGGGTCGAACAAGCCATTTCTAACTTAGATATTATATTGCTTGACCATTCCCACTGCGAGCGTAAAGCGGCTGGAGTGGCTCTAAATTTTATGTTTAGCTACCCTTCTAATACTAAGATGGTGAGGGAGTTGACTAAAATTGCTCAAGAAGAATTAGAACACTTTGAGCTAGTTAATCAATGGCTCGAACGACGAAATATTCCCCTGGGTCCTCTACCACCTCCTCCTTATGGTGCGGGGTTAAAGGCACAAGTTCGGACTCAAAAACCACATAAGTTTTTAGATTCGTTGCTAGTTACAGGTTTAATCGAAGCTCGCAGCCATGAAAGGTTAGGGTTATTATCGATACATTGCCCGGAACCAGAATTAGCTAAGTTCTATGGGGGTTTAAAGGCATCGGAAGCGCGGCACTTTGGTACTTACTGGGTATTGGCTGATACTTATTACGATAGAGAAATTGTCATGCAGCGGTTGGATGAATTGGCAGTTGTGGAAAGTGAATTGTTAGCCACTTTACATCCAGAACCAAGGATTCATAGTTAGTGGTCAGTGGTTAGTGGTTAGTAGTTAGTGGTTAGTGGTCAGTGGTCAGTGGTTAGTGGTCAGTGGTCAGTGGTCAATGCTTGATAGTAAATATACTCATGACAAAAGACTAAAGACAAATGACAAAGGACTAAAGACAACTAACAATTGACAACTGACTAATGACAAATTTAAATAACCATTTTAAAAGCTTTTTAAATCTCTTTCTACAATCGCATTGTCCGCTTTGTCAGCGTCCGAGTCACAGCGAATTCTGTTCTAGCTGCACCAAGCAACTGCAAAAATGTCAATTAAATGACCCTTTTGTGTCGGAACAAATACCCGTTTTCGCTTGGGGTAGCTATGGGGGTATATTAAAACGTGCCCTAGCAGTCCTCAAATACAATAACTGTCCGCAAGTTGCCCGTCCTCTAGGTGAATGGTTGGGTGAATTTTGGTTAGAAAAATCACCTTATTATACAAAAAATATAGTAGTTGTGCCGATACCGCTTCACCCTAGCAAGCAAAAAACACGGGGTTTCAATCAAGCTGAACTTATCGCTAAAAGCTTTTGCGAAACCACTGGATTTAAACTCAAAGTCAAGGGATTGCAACGGGTACGGGAAACTCAAGCACAACACTCGCTATCAGTTAAGGAACGGGAAAGTAACTTAGGAGGTGCGTTTGAACTTGGGCAGGGTTTGCAACGTTACTCCAACTCCGTACTATTAATAGATGATATTTATACAACTGGTGCAACTGCAAGGTCAGCAGCAACTACACTTGCCAACAGTGGAATCACCGTTATTGGTCTGGCAACAATTGCCGCAGGTCTAAAATCGAGATAATTTGCAAATGCATGGGCAAGGTCGGCTTTTAAAAATTATAATTGACCAAATTACGCTATTTCCTGGGAACAATCGCTCGGATGATTAGTAAAGCTTTTGCGGTGGGTTTAGGGCAGTTGACTATCGTTCCTGCCATTTTATTGGCAATTGGTACGAGTACAACCGCAAGTTTTGCTCAGACTGGTAAGATGTATAATCCATTTCCTCTGCCATCAAGTTACGAAGTTAATGATTCGCTGACGGACAAAGATATTCCCACAGGTCAAGGCGGCTTTGCGCGTGATTATATGGTGAAATTAAATAAGGGGGAAAATCTTGCTATAGACCTCTCTTCAGATAGTTTTGATAGTATTATTACCCTCCTTGGTCCCAATGGTTCTACTGTCGCAGAAAATGACGATGGCCCCGATGGGACTAGTAATTCTTTACTATTTACCCGCGTTAATGAAACGGGAAATTATGTAGTTAGGGTTCGTTCTTTTGGTGAAACCGGAGTTGGTGGTTTTAAACTCAAAGTAACCCGACTTCAACCTGTGAAATGAGGGTATAGGGTGTGGGGTGGGGCTACACCCTAATTACCGTCATTACGCATAAAAGTAAAGCTTCTGTCCACTCGACGACTGCACCATATGTATCTCCTGTGTGTCCTCCGAGTTTGTGGTTAAACCATGCACCTGTTAGAAATGCTAAAGCACTTCCTGCGATCGCTATTACTAAACTGAAAATCATTTGTTTGCTGTTAATAAGTATATGTAACCCACTCAACCCAATCAGTAATACCAATCCCGGTAGTAAATCTTGATACGACCGAATTGCTTGTTTGTGAAATGCCCCTTTACCAGTTGGTTTAAGGTAGGGATAAAGCGCGATCGCAATTTGTTGTCCCCACCTTCCCCACCCACATGCGGCCATCAATACAAAAGGGCGATTTTGGGAGTTGTCGCTTAACGCTGCTGCTTTGAGGAGTAAAATTACTATAGCTGCCATTGCCCCAAATGCCCCTGTGGCACTATCGACCATTACCTCTAATCGTCGTTCGGGGTTCCCTACTGCTAACCCATCGGCAGTATCCATTGCCCCATCTAAATGCAGTCCCCCAGTAATGCCAACCCAAATACAGACAATTAATACGCTCCGTGTCAATAAGGGTACACCTAAATACTGTGCTGTCACGTCGCATAATGCCAATATTCCCCCAATTATCAACCCGACTACCGGAGCAAATCGAGCTACTCCCTCGAAATCTAATTGTAGATAGGGTAACGGGATAGAAGTATAAAATAAAATACTTGCTGCCAAATTTAATAGCAACTTTTTGCACCACCGAATAATTGTCATCAGAACTACATCACACCGTTATTAACTTCGTTATTTATACACGAATAACAATATTGTTTTTAAAGCTTTTAATAAGATTGGCTTGTTTGTGGAAACCCCATTAGAAAATTTTGTTATGCTTGTGCCATAATCAATCAGAATAAAGTATAAAAGGACACTTTTTGCTTTGTAACAATTGGTCGTTAACAGTTTTGCCATACGGGTTTCAACTAATAATTAATTACAATTTGTTAGGAGAAAGCCCTAGATTTAATTTATATATTAAATTGATAATTGTTTAAATGTATGGGGTCAACAAAGCTGTACATTATTAAATATTTCGCTGTGTTTTAATTTATTGTCGCAGAGAACGCTATTCAATTATGAGCCATCATCTACCCGATACAAAGATACCAGCTCCATGCATCATTAATACAGGTGTAATTGTCAGTAAATTGGATATGCGGCGGTTATTGACCGATTTGGGTCGCGTCCACTATATTTACACTCTCGATGGAAACGTGCATAGCGAGGGGGACGGAGATGTGATGGAGGTGTTTGCCAATCCGCAACGCTCGACCTTAGTTGCCAATCACACGCTTTACCTAAATGTTTGTAGTTTTGACTATCTCGAATTAAAACAGACTCCCCAAAAAGACACCCATTTCGACTTAGTTCAAGAAGGATGGTGTTTGCGACTAGTCCCCCTTTCAACCCCTTTGCAAGACCGACGCGATCGCAATATGAATGTGACTGCCATTGAAGCAATGATGGAGCAGGTGTTTTCGGCTCGTTGGGATGCTGAATTTGACGATGATTGCTCGGATTCGTTTTAGTAGGGGCGCAAGGCCTTGCGCCCGTTATTGAGTAGGAAGAAGGTAGAATAGAGGTTATTTGACACTTCAAACTAAATTCCCTGGTTACATAATCTTGAGCGCAAATTTTTCTTTTGAGTGCATTGCTGCTTGTCCGCAGACGAAAGCACGAGCAGGGGTTTTCCATACCCCCCACGGTGTTGTCGAAACACCTCGATTTATGCCAGTTGGGACGCTGGCAAATGTCAAAACCATGACTCCAGCACAGTTAAAAGACACTGGAGCGCAAATGGTGCTATCAAATACCTACCATCTACACCTTCAACCTGGTGAAGCAATTGTGGCAGGGGGTGGAGGATTGCATAAGTTTATGGGTTGGAACGGCCCCATGCTTACCGATTCGGGTGGGTTTCAGGTATTTAGTTTGAGCGAGATGCGAAAAATTACTGAGGAAGGTGTAAAGTTTCGCTCGCCTCACGATGGACAAATTATTAACTTGACTCCCGAACGTTCGATTCAAATTCAAAATACTTTGGGTGCGGATGTGATCATGGCATTCGATGAATGTCCCCCCTACCCTGCAACTCGTGAAGAAGTCGAAGCTGCAACTGCACGGACATATCGCTGGTTAGAAAGATGTATTGCAGCGCACCAGCG
>JANNFJ010001122.1:0-1942 GCA_031379725.1 Calothrix sp. OTE_75_metabat_31 | reverse complement strand
TGCTAATAATGTATCCCACAGAGTTAACCGTACGACACTGTTAATATACCAACGTAAAGAAGGTTTAGGTAGCGGTTACACAAAGCAAGAATTTAGTCTACCAAATATTGAACAAGCTGCACCAATTGTGAGGAAATGGTTGTGGGGTAGTCTTCCCAATTATGAAGTAGATACAAGTATAACTAGAGATATTTTAGTTTGTACTCATGGCAGTCATGATAAATGTTGTTCCAGGTATGGAAGTCCTTTTTACTTCCATGCAGCAGAGACAATCGATTATTTAGGTTTAGATAATGTACGAATTTGGAAAACAACGCATTTCGGAGGTCACCGGTTTGCACCGACTGCGATTGATTTACCCGAAGGAAGATACTATGGTGTGTTGTCACAAGATTCTTTCAAAGCTATTTTGACACGTTCGGGAAATATTGAATGTTTAAACCGAGTTTATCGGGGTTGGGGACTTTTGCCACCAGAAATTCAAGTTTTAGAACGAGAGTTGATTTTTCGTTATGGGTGGGATTGGTTTAGTTATAAAGTTGCAGGTCGAATTGTTGAACAAAGTTCCGATGCAACAAACATTTTAGCAGAATTAACCTTTGAAAAGCCTAACGGTTCAGTATACTGTCATAGAGCGCAATTAGTAAATACTAAAACTGTCGAAATTAAAGGTTCCTGTGGTGCAGAACATCAGTCGATGTTTACCAAGTATGCTGTAACTAGTTTGTGGTTAGCTTCAGAAAAAGTTGTTAGTTGTACAACTTGATGGTTTTTATTGATTGAAGAAAAGTGCGTCTATCTATAAATTTTTTGCGAGTAGGGTTTGAAATCGAGGATATTCTCGAATTGCATCGAAATCAGAGTTAGTTTTTGCTTCGTCTTGGCAATGCGAGTTAAGGTTAATAGCTTGTTGTAAGCTTTCAATGGCACGGTCTGGATTATTTTGTTGTCCATAGCAACAAGCCATATTATACCAAGCGTTAGAAAAATCGGGTTTAATTGTGACTGTTTGATTGTAAGCTAGAGCTGCTTCATCATATTTACACATGTAGGTCAACGCTAACCCTTTTTGAAACCAGGTATCAGCATCATCAGGTTTGCGTTTGAGTATTCTGTTAGAGTTTGTTATTGCTTGGTCGAATGATGATTTCGCTTCATGGTCACGTTCGAGTTTCTGTAAAATCAAACCACGACGATTCCAGATATTGGGGTCTTCGGGTTGCGTCCTTAGTTTTTGGTCGTACAGTGCAATAATAGGTTCAAGGGACTGTGTTTTTTCGAGTAGGGTTGCTAGGTTTAACCAGACCTCAGAACGCGATCGCAGTTGCAACACTCTTTGATATGCTGCGATCGCTTCTTGGTCGCGGTATAGTTGTTCTAATGTGTAAGCTTTCCAACGCCAACCTTTATCATAGTCGGTATTAAGTTCGGTAGAATAATTAAAATCAGCTAGTGCTTGTTCGTAATTTTCCTGGTGATAAAATATTTGTCCTCGGTCGGTCAATGCTTCGCAATATTCAGGGTCGATTTTTAATGCTTCGTTGTAGCAATTAAATGCTTCGTCAACTTTAGATATATCTTTGAAAATAATACCTTTATAATACCAAACCTCAGCAGAATCTGATTTTAATGCAAGTGCTTTATCGTAGGAAGTTAATGCATCATCGAAGTGTTCTAAACAGTAAAGTGCATAACCTCGCATCAACCAAGCACGATAATAGTTTGGTTCTTTTTCAATAGCTTTATCGAAAGTTTTAACTGCTTTTTCGTATTTGCTTGCAGAGACAAGTTGAGTTCCTCGACGATAGACATCTTTACTTTTATCGCGGAATAACCATAAAATTACAATTAACCCTAATACTAAATATCGTGCATACAAACCGAATAATTCGCTACCAGTATCCACAAGCGAATTAGGAATTTGCAGTAGCGATGATCCGTT
>JANNFJ010001114.1:0-4637 GCA_031379725.1 Calothrix sp. OTE_75_metabat_31 | reverse complement strand
ATATGAAGCAAGAGGACGAAGCGAAGTTGACGAGGAATCGCTTTAATGCATTAGACTTTATGAATTTTCCTTACAACTAAGTAAGTTTGAAAAATTTTTACTTTTTTCTGCTTCCTACCTGACTTTTATAGGAGATAATATGAAATTAACAACCGAAGGACTTAAACCCGTAATGATTCGGGTAGATAAAATCAAAAGGAGACTCTATGCAAGTAAGACAAGAAACTTTTGATACTTATTGGCGATTTGCGGCCCTGCGCCAAGAAGTATTTTTCAACAAAATTAACAATGCACTGCCGCCTTGGACGAACGATTCTATTATTAGAAGTTATAAATTTTGTAATGCTTATCGAGCAAGCGATCGCGTTTCTCAATATCTTATAAAAAATGTAATTTATGATGAGAATAGAAGTAAAAATGAAGAAGAAGTCTTGTTCAGAATTTTATTATTTAAAATTTTCAATAAAATTGAAACCTGGAAATATTTAGAAGAGAAAATAGGAAATTATATTACAACATCTAATTTCGACTTTAATCTCTATTCAAGCATATTGCAAGAGGCGATGGATTCTGGATATGCCATTTATACTAGTGCATATATGTCCTGTGCTAGCAAAGAGTTTGGCTATGACAAGAAACACCAGAATCATTTGACATTAATCCATAAAATGGTTGTCAAAGATAACATAATTACTCGTATCATTAAAGTCAAAAGCCTTGAAGAAGTTTTTAATATAATTCAACAATATCCACTACTAGGTAAGTTTATGGCTTATCAACTAGCAATAGACATTAATTATAGTCAAATTATCAACTTTGACGAAAATAGCTTTACCGTAGCGGGACCGGGAGCCGAACGTGGTATCAGCAAATGTTTTATTGATACTGCTGGGAAAACCTATACTGACATTATTTATTGGATGACTGAGAACCAAGAGCGCGAGTTTCAACGTCTGGGATTGAATTTTCAGTCACTTTGGGGTCGTCCGCTTCAAGCTATAGACTGTCAAAATCTTTTTTGCGAAACTGATAAATATTGTCGAGAAGCATTCCCTGATTTGAAAAGTAACCGCAAAAAGATAAAATCAAAATTTACCTCAACTCCTCAACCAATTGATTATTTTTATCCACCTAAATGGAATATAAACGACCAGGTACAAGAAACTTTAGCTCAGAGATTGCCAAATATACAACTTTATAATCAGCAAATTATGGAATTAAAAACTACTCAAACACAAAAGAGGATTCTGAAGCTAAAACAACTTAATGATAGTAGACATCATCAATTATCTTTAGAAGATACGATAATTAACAATTTATTAGCTCCAGTAGCAACAGATAACTCAAAAGTAATAGAAAATGCATTATTACTAGATAAAAAAGCTGAGATAGAAACGCAGTACAAGAGTAAAAATAGTAAAAAGAAAAAACCAAAACTTTTACAAAATATAGATTTAGAACAACCTCAACAGATGTGCCTATTCTAATTAAGGCAATTACTTGTATCATAAATTCATGATAGTTAACAAATAAAAAGTATATCGGCATGAAGAAGTATGCTCGTATTGATGGAAATTACCGTTATTTATTGAGGCGTAAATGGGATGAGAATGCGGCGCAAATTACTTTTGTGATGCTTAATCCAAGTACTGCTGATGCTAACCAAGATGACCCTACTCTCCGCAAGTGCATTCATTTTGCTAAATCTTTTAGTTGTGGTTCTCTTGAAGTAGTTAACCTATTTGCTTATCGTGCTACAAATCCCCACGAACTCAAAAAAGTCGCTGATCCTGTGGGTTCAAGAAATAACTGCTATATTGAATTAGCAATAAGACGTGCAGACTTAATTATTGTGGCATGGGGTACAAAAGGTATTTTTCAAAAACGTAATCAAGAAGTGCTAAATCTAATCTCTAATAAGAAATCTCTTCACTGCCTGGGTTTAACAAAAGATGGACACCCACGACATCCATTATATCTTAAAAAGAGTACAGAACGGATTATTTTTACTAACACCTGATATAAAAGTGCGCTTCGATCAAAGCAGAAAAAAGCTAATACAAGTAGATTCGTAAGTTTTTAACCTTTATATCAGTCCCAAATCTAATAATAACGCCAAATGTGTTTTTAATTACAATCAATCTAGTTGAAACTATTTAACATAGATATTGAAGTCAATTATTTTAGCAAAGTATAGTACTTACTAGTTACAGCTTTCCCCTAACTGATCGGAAATTTACTTCCGATTGTGTCACTTATGGTGATGCAAAATTTCTTATGATTTTTTAAAATTGTATCTGAAAACTACTTCACACAGTAATATCCAGACGTATAAGAAACTGTAGGGATGCTTCATGCTGTCAGCGCATCTACATTAGGTAAATATTAAAATTTTCTAGAAATTAATTATGAGTAGTAATATACCTTTACTGATTGAAGATAGAAATTTATCTTATGCGTGGGCGCGTGTATTTCTCCATATTATCGAGAATCCAGGTAAGGAAATTTCGCCATTATTAATCAGCATACATGGTTTTATCGATGGTATTCCACATGAAGACCAGACTATTAGAAAGGCTCTAGATAATAGCCTTATAGCTAGGCAAGAACAGACGGTTCACACGGTTGCGAATACAATATTTCCTCTGGCTTACTGGCGTAAATATGACCGACAACAGTTATTTGATACCTATATGAAAAACCTTTCTAGAA
Organism: Calothrix sp. OTE_75_metabat_31; assembly: GCA_031379725.1. Classification (GTDB taxonomy): domain Bacteria; phylum Cyanobacteriota; class Cyanobacteriia; order Cyanobacteriales; family Nostocaceae; genus JANNFJ01. The sequence continues at coordinate 1,925 of JANNFJ010001114.1, read as the reverse complement.
TTAAACGTTTAAAACCCCATAAAAATAGGCGTGGTCTTTATTTTGAAAGACTTATTGCATTTGATTCTAATTATAAAAATTCTGATGCTCAAAAGATTAATCAACTAGAACATATCATTTCTGAATATAATTCTCGCTCAAGAGTTAGAAAAAGTATGTTTCAAGCTTCAATCTTTGACCCAGCACGGGATCATGTTCGGCAAGCACAGTTGGGCTTCCCTTGTCTGCAACATGTCAGCTTTGTGCCAAATAATAATAAAAAAACTCTGACTCTCAATGCTTTCTACGCTACGCAAAAATTATTCGATAAAGCCTACGGAAATTATTTAGGTCTTTGTAGACTAGGTAATTTTATGGCTCATGAAATGGGACTTCAATTTGAGCGTATGAACTGCTTTGTGGGAGTAGAAAAGTTGGAAATTAAAAAAAGTTCGTCAGCAGAGCTTATACAGGTTATTCGGAAAGCTTTACCACCAGTATCTTATGTATAAATGGTAACGTGCTTTCTCATAAACTTTTAGGGCATATCCTAATTAAACTCCAATCCAAACTGACATTTAGTAACTTTAAGTACAATCCATGATAATTTCCTAATACTCTATCAATCAAGATATTTTATGTATTTAGTATAAGCTTATATAGTTATAGGGGTGTAAATACACAAAATAGTGTTATCTCCTTATTATTAAAAATATAAACCTACTATTTGATTTTTGTGGGCGAAGCCTGCGCTTTGCGCTTACAAGATTAGATATATAGGGCGCGTTACGCTGTCACTAACGCACCCTATGTATCTACGTATCTTTTCAAAAATCGAACCAGATTCCTATAGTAATAACCTAATGTGACAATTAAGGGTGCGGAGTGTAACCTAAAATTTGAATTATCGGAGTTAATAATGGATTTTCGCCAGTATCAAGAACAAGCCTTGATAAGTGACCAAGTTCCAAAAGGGACTGAAAATGCAAAAATCGTGCCTCTACTTGGTCTAGTAGGTGAGGCTGGCTCATTACTCACGGAGTATAAGAAACATCTACGTGATGGAGATGCCCATAAACTTTTTCAAGACGGCATAGAAGAAGAGTTAGGAGATTTGCTTTGGTATATTGCTAATTTAGCAAGTAAATTTGACTTAGATTTAGAAGAAATTGCGGAAAATAATCTGAAAAAGTGCCTTGACCGTTGGGGATGGAAAAGGCAGCAGACAGACGGTAAAGCTACAGGCTACAACTTTGATAAAAAATTTCCAGAACACGAAAGGTTACCACGGCAATTTGAGGTAGAAATTACCGAAGTTAGCCAAGATAACTCTGTAAAGATGAAAGCATTTATTGATGGAGAACAGATTGGGAATGACCTCACTGATAACTGTTATTCCAGTGATGGCTACCGTTTTCATGACGTTTTTCATCTTTCATATGCGGCGGTTTTAGGTTGGTCGCCAGTCATTCGCAGTAACCTAAAATGTAATGGAATAAAACGTAAACGTAAAAGTAATCCCAGCATTGACGAAGTAGAGGATGGCGGTAGAGCAATAGCAATTGAAGAAGGTATATCAGCACTTGTGTTTAGCTATGCTAAAAACCACGATTTTTTAGAAAATGTTTTAGCAGTAGATTATCAACTGTTGAAAACTATCAAAAATATGACAGCGCATTTAGAAGTTGCTCAATGTTCGCTGGGTGATTGGGAGAAGGCAATCCTTATGGGCTATAATGTCTGGCGGCAGGTAGAGAAATATCGAAGGGGAAGGGTAGTTGTTGACCTTGATGAACGCTCGATAACTTATCAAGCAATATGACAAGCTAACTGAAATAATTACTAATTCACCGTAATTTGGCAATTGTCACTCATCGTTTTTCTGATTTCCTTGGTTTGGGTATTCGCGTTCGGGTAGTAGTCCCCATGCTTCGGCATCAGCAGCC
>JANNFJ010001053.1:0-1696 GCA_031379725.1 Calothrix sp. OTE_75_metabat_31 | reverse complement strand
ACTACTCTGAAATTGTTGATGATCCATCATCATTATTTATTCATCATGAGTAGATATATTATTAATGCATAAATAATAGAAGGCCGATGACCGCCGTTCCTCCCGAACACTCGAAGAGCGACGGAAATGAGGGAATATGGCTAGAGCACGTTATGCAAAAGCAACATTCAACATGCAACATCATGCAACATCCAACATTAAACATGCAAAAGAGAAATCTCTATTTCGCGACTCAACTTGTCCGGGTGTCGAGATGAGTCTTATGAATTTTTAAAGAAAGGCTTGCGTAGAAGACGTTTACCGGAAATCCTTTTAACTATAGCCTTAGAAATGCATGCGTTGCCTTATCAATTACGAAATTGATTTTTCAGTTAATAAACGGGTGTGGTCGTTAAAGAGACGGTGCATCGAAAAGCATAGCTTAGAGGATTTATTTAAGCCGCTCGCCAAAAATACAAACTCTGGCTACCCCCAGACCCCCTTCGCTAGAGTTCCTCTCTCTCTCTCTTTCGAGAGGGAGGAACCAATTTTTTTGGTTTGCTCTCCAATGGCATAGGTGAAACCTGGATTAAGGCTTCGCGCTTTGTGGTACTTGTACCATACCGGTACCGGTACAAGTATACTGTAACTAACTACTAGGAACCAGGAGCATAATGAAAATTAGTATATATTCTACGTCAAGTTTTATTGAATTTGAAGTACGTTCCAATAAAAACAACTACTCTGTAAAAAGTTTTACTTATCCTGTTTTAGCTAATAATTTCGCGCCATTATTATTTTTTTGTCCGTAAGTTCTGCCGATGTGCCGACTATCGACTCCTCTGGAGCTTACCTCAATTTAGTTAAGCCTTAAACTATAACTACTAGTCAAGTACATTAATTTTGAAAGCTTTTAGCTTTATTTAAATGGAAGCACCTGGAACCTAGAGAACTGAACAGATACCGTACTCCGTTTAGTATGAAAGTCTAGCTACTTTGTATGCATAATTGTTCAGGTGCATTTAGACTTACGTCACTTCGTCAGAAAACTCATTTTTTCCATTTTCCATGCTAAAAAGTGCAAACGTGCATCGACATGACGATGGTGAGACGACCGCTTCTTCGCTGTTAATAAGCACATATCGCATATTGATGTTATTATAATGTTACTAGGTACCACAAAAATAATTGTTGTAGGTTGAAATCTATTGAAGTTAAAGCTGCAACAAAGAGCAATGCCGGGTAGGTTTGGCAGCCTGTCATTGATTTGGGTATCGAGAGGATCTAGAAAACGAAAGTGAAGCATGAGAAGCAATCATGATGAAAGGAATATCCTCCTTGCTGGAGCAATGATTCTGGCTCATGTATTATTTGCGTCAGTGGATGGATTTTCTTCAATACCTACACAGCTCTCAACGTATCCATCGCTGGGTCGCCTTAAAGCCGAAAGTGGACATTTCACTCCAATAGCTCAACAGCGTAAAGCAAAGGATGAATCAAACGATGAAATTGAGACTTCAATCCAAGAAAAAAGCGTTTCCAAGCGCGCGATGCTCAGTTTTGCCATTCCAGCACTTGGAATTAGTCTATCAAACCCTTTGTTATCAAATATTGATAATGCGTTTGTTGGAAGAACTATCGGTACTGCTGGTCTAGCTGCCTTATCACCGGCGACAATTTGCACAGATCAAATGTTGTACCTTTTTTCCTTCCTGAG
>JANNFJ010001035.1:0-1799 GCA_031379725.1 Calothrix sp. OTE_75_metabat_31 | reverse complement strand
GGGAAAGCGACTATATTCTTGATGTAATCTTGAAACATTACGGCAAGGAGAAACTACAACTTTTCGGTATCTGCCAGGAAATCGAGAAGATAGTAGCCGATTATTTGCACAAGCAATCAAACAATTCTAAGAATGCATAGGTTTTGGAAACACAACCTTTAAAAATAAATTAAATACCAAAAAAATACGAAACTACTATTTATTAAAATTAATACAATTACAATTACATAGATGCCTAATATTTGCGATAACTATTTAAAAATTACAGGAAACGAACCTGACTTAAAAACTTTACAAACCTACTTCCTTAAAGAGAAATACGGTTTTGATCTTGACCTTGCTCGACTGGAAAAAGAAGCGGGCAGGAATTTAGACACTAGATTTTTTTCGGTCAGCAGTAAAGAGCAGGAAGGCAATTTACTGACCATAGACGCTGACACTGCTTGGTGTCCAGCTTTGGAAGCGTTTGTTTACTTAACAAGTATCCTCCCTTCGCTAGTAATTAATTACTGCTACTACGAAGGCGGTATGGGTTTGCTGGGAAAGGCTGAAATTAAAAACGGGGAACTAAGTGACGAAGAGTTTGAGTACGGCTTTTTGGAATACTGGCAAGAACTGTTTGCTAACTTCGCGGACGTAGGGGATTATATGGACGGCTGGGAAGAAGGGGACTACCTTTCTACTTTCACTCCAGAAATCAGAGATGCTTTAGGTTTGGACGCACTGTATTACGACCATGCAGTAGCAGAAAGCCAGTTAAAAAACTAATCAAGAGAAAAAAAGATGAGGACAACCCATTACAGCTAGTTCCTTTGGGAGACTGCCTGCGGGTTGCTTCTTGCGTCTGAGGCTTAACTATCTGATTAAATGTGTATGTACTTACTACGCAATTTAACATCTAGGCAACTTGTAGCTTTTTGTGAGTTGCTTGAATTTCTATAAGTGTTGCATGTGAACCTGTAACCACAATTTCACACATTCATACTTCCCTAAAACTAAATATTAACCTATGATTTTTCTAATGACTAACAACTTTGATCAAGCACCATCACCAGCCCTAAATGAGCAAAAGAGTAAAAGGGCTACCAAAGTGGGCAGAAAAACAATTGACCCCTCTCTAAAAGCCGAGAACAAAAAAAATTACGTTAAAGAGTATAAACAAACCAGCCGAGCTTGGCAGGCTTATTTAAGTCCTGAACTAATCGACAGACTGGATAATGTAATGCAGTATCGAGGCTTTAAGAATAAACAGCAACTTCTTGAGTGGCTACTTGAGAGAAAGGAGCGTTCTCTAACTCAAAGCTCCAGCGACACATAGACAAAAAGCCAAAATCAATTTTTAAATAAAAACAAAGCCCCAATTTTACAGTATTTTTTAGAATAAATTTAATATTTTATCGAATTATTAAGTGGCTTGATGGGGCAAGCGATGAGGTTTTGCGAGAGGATAAGAATCTGATTTGGGAAAGCAAGGTCACACATAAAGTAACTAATGACCATGAAATGGTTAAGAAAATTGAGGAGTACAAGGAGCTTCTAATTAAATTACAAGCTAGCACCCTACAATCTGAGTTTTGGAAAGGTCTGTAACTAAGGTACAAAAGCCATGCCGTAAGCAAAACTTACCAATAAATTATCGCCAGTGACGCATTTGATGCCTAGTTCCTGAGTGTGCAGGATAATCGCCCAGTCGGTTAAACTTAAATTCACCTCTTTGAGGGTGTTTTTCTGTTTGCTAATTTTTAGCATATCTTCCTCCGTTAGCTCAATAATAGTGAGGGCGGGATTTTCAATGAGCC
>JANNFJ010001019.1:0-1633 GCA_031379725.1 Calothrix sp. OTE_75_metabat_31 | reverse complement strand
TCATTGAATGATTTATAGAAGCGGGTGAATAAAGTCTTGAGACGCATAGTATATAACTGTAGTATTTTTGTATGTATGACGTAGTTTTTTCATTTATACTAGTAGATTTTGAAGATATGCTATTTTTTAAAAGAAGGTGGACATAGGAAATAATAAAATAGTTAACTTACTCCACTTAGTATTTATTCCTGTGAAAAGGCTAAAGTACCACGTGAGTAGCTTTGAAATCATATTATCAGCAGGGATTAAGTGGTATAGCTCGTCTATTGTGCTACACAATTCAGTCAAGTATAAGGTTATATGTATTTTAATCATAATATCAAGAAGTTTTCTGGATATCGCCAATACTTAACTATTATACAGAACTTTTCCGCATAACTACCTTATTTAGGGCGGATATCTGGAAACTTTTGGGTTATCGTCTTTTTTCGGATATCCACAACTGTTCCCTGTATTAACTTAATTTTGTACGTAAGTACAAGCCTCTCAGTATATTCCTCACTTGTATCCAGAACAACATCTAAATTTGAGTATTTTACGGAAAATTTATTGATTTTATAGGGCAACTTCCAAATAATTGCAGCATTTTTTACATGGAATACTCCTAACTATGATCTATTTACCCAATTATTTATGTAAATTTCAACCATTGTTCTGAAATTTTAATCTCTCAACTTCCAGCTTTAACCTTTCATTTTCCATCCGTAGTGCTGATATTTCATTCTTCTGCAATTCAATTAATGACTTTTGACTAATTACTTCACCAAAAGCTTTTTTACGGTTTTCAATCCCAAACCAGCGCTGGTAGGTTTTTGTATGTTCGTCAACGGTGTGACCTAAGTTATCAGCAGCAGCTTTGATGGGTATTCCCTGGAGGTGCGATCGAATCGCGCAAGCATGACGTAAATCGTAGGGTTGGAATTCTATGCCAACTTTTCTAAACCATCTCGATATATCTCTCCGCATCCAATTAATATTTTGCACAGATGCGATTTTTGCAACTTTTTTGTCTAAAATTTTTAAAGGTTGAGGATTTTTTAAATCGAATAAATCTATCCATTCGGGAATAAAGGGGATAACTTCCCGATATCCAGTTTTGGTCTCTTTATGGACTTTCCAAGTATTATCGACATTTTGGGGAGATATCCACCAATTAATATCTGGTTGTACAAATAATTCCCTCGGTCGCAAACCAAAGGTTGCTAGCATTCCGTATACCCAACGCCACATTTCCCAAGTGTCGGTTTCTTCGCAGATATTTGTATTTTTTCGATTGAAGGCAAATTTTTCAAATAGTGTAAATGAACGAATTATTTTATCTTCGTCGGGAATTTCTCGAAAGGTAGGGGTGACGTTATCCCGCTTCACATCTAGAGTAAATTCCAACCGAAAGGTTTTAATAAAAACAGAAGCTACTGCAATTAGTTCGTTTTTTTTATTTCCCTGCGATGCATTAATAATCTGCTCGAAATTATTCTTTGTTGCTAAGGTTTTCGTAGAAAAACTTCTTTTAACAACAGATGTATAGTTAGCAAAAGTATTTTGACTTGTTAAAGTTTTCTGGCGAGTTTTATAATAATTTTCTTCAAACTTATCTAATAATTCTCCAATTGTCTTTATCTCTTGTTTATCT
>JANNFJ010000996.1:0-7199 GCA_031379725.1 Calothrix sp. OTE_75_metabat_31 | reverse complement strand
AAATTAATTATGCGTTGCCCGAAAGCCTTGGTAGGGGCGCTCCGGAGGTGCGCCCTTACATCATTTTTGGAGATGTCTTTTGCAGTAAATAAAATTTCACATCATACAAGAGCGATTACTAACGATGCTAGTTTTTGACATGCATAATGTCTCAAACTAACTCCGTTATATTTGGCTTACCTTTAAACGGATTGACTTTTAACCTTATGTTTATACTGTGTCAATAACCGCTGATGTCTCCATTCGCTAGTTAGCTAGTGTTGAAATTCCCGATTCTGAACGACAGCTAAAACAATTATGGCTCGAAAATACTGCGAATAAACCTTTAGGAATTATAATGATTTGGAATGTGATAATTTTTTATGTTTGTTTAAGTATCTTATCTAAGTACTTAACCAAAATTATATATTTAGATAGATTTGAAAATTTCAAATTCTTAAGTTGATTCTAAACTGCTCGGTCTGAAAGTTAATTCTAAGTAGAATCATTAAAATGTATATTTATATTAATTTATTTGTATATTTGTCGGGATTTAGCGATCTGCTTGATAATTGCTGAGGGGTTGCGAGAATCCGAGTGCGAGCAAGATGTAAGCCCTGCGGGCTGGCGCAAGCCTACGCACTACCCATCAAAACTTATGACATGGAGTACTAGTGCAAACCGTTTAATTTCAGCACCTTACTGCAACAATACTGCGTAGGTTTTGGTTTTTTGCTAGGATTGATCCCCCTGAATCTCCCGTATTCATTGGGGGACTTTATAAAGCTTTTAGCCCCCCAATGAATGCGGGGGGTTGGGGGGATCAATTTCTTAGCCTACGCAGTATTGCCTTACCGCAAATAACTAGCCCCATTCACATCAACAATATTACCCGTTAAAAATTCCGAACCCTCGGAAGCTAAAAACAGTACTGTATGAGCTACTTCCTCCGGACGTGCAACCCGATTCAATGGACTTTGCTGCCGAATTCCTTCACCCGCAGGACTATCTAAAACTGGGCGCGACATATCGGTTTCTACGTAACCGGGCGCTACGCCAGTGACAAAAATGTTATGCGGCGCTAAGTATTGGGCTAGCGACTGACTCAAGGCATTAAGGGCAGCTTTACTAGCACCATAAGCCGTTGCGCCTGGTTCGCCACGAAATGCACCGCGAGAAGTCACGTTAATAATGCGACCGCTGCGCCGGGGTATCATGTGTTGAGCAACACAATAAGATAAATTTGCTGCGCCGAGTAAATTGATATTAATGGTTTGCTGCCAGATACTTTGCCAATCTTTATAGCTGGTTTGATTGAGGGGATGCTCTTGATAGATACCAGCGTTGTTGACTAAAATATCGATTTTTCCGAACTCGGCAATAATATTTGTAACCATTTCTTCAATTTCTGCGGGGTTAGCAAGGTCTGCACTTACCGCAATATGTCCCGCACCTGCCAACGAATCCCGGACTTTCTGGGCAGAATTACGCTGCTGATGGTAATGAACGGCTACCATAGCACCCGCAGCAGCAAAAGAAGATGCGATCGCACTGCCAATTCCCCGTGAAGCACCCGTAACTAATACCGTTTTTCCTTGAAAATCAAAAGTAATCAGAATTTCAACCTGTTAATAAGAGTTAGTTGTCAGTGGTCAGTGGTCAGTGGTCAGTGGTCAGTGGTTAGTAGTTAAGTCTATAATCATTAACTTTAAACCAATGACAAAGGACAACTGACTAATGACTAATGACCATTAAAATTTTAAACCAACACCACCTTGCAACGACATCGCCGTACCTCCACCATTTCGATATGCATCAAACGCAATAATTGCATTACCGAAAATGACAGTGTTGCTATTGGGAACAACATAATCAATCCCAGGTTGAAGGGCAAAACTGATTTTATTACCAACTGGTGAAGCGTCATCACCACCAGCTAAAACCAAGCCAGCCCCTAAATAAGCGTCAGTTTGCCAGTTGATGGGAATATCATAAGAAACAGTCGGTACAACCGCTGTACTTTGACCGACCAAAGCTTGAGCGCGAAATGAGATTGGTGCTTCTAACAGCTTGTAACGAGCGGCTAAAACCCCGCCAATTTGCGCTCCACCAGAAAGACCTACTGTCGGACCCACACCGACATAACTACCGTAAGCGACTTGTGCCCGTGCTGGTTTAGGAAATTGCAAAAAACTTAAAATTGAACCAGCTAAGACTATTGATGCCAAATATTTCTGATATTTCATTGCCTGACTCCTCACATAATGAATTTTAAATTTAGAGGGTAGGAAGTAGTGAGAAGCCACTGCGTTGCGGGGATTCTCCCCGTTGTAGCATGTGGCGTTAGGAAGCAAAGAATTGGAAGAAACGCAATTAATTAGTCTGTGTATCAAATTAAAAATTATTTTCCCCTACACTTACTCCCTACTCCCTACTTCTATACTAAGGGCATTGCTTATGAATACCACCTTGGGTGCAAAGGTAAGCCACTTGCTTGGCATCCAAATTTTTGGCTTGGGTAAAATCAACGCCTCTAACTACGGCTGATTGTGCGCCAATTTGAGGCTTTTGGGCATATTGGTCGGATGGGTCTTGCCCACCTGGGGAGAGGATTGCACCTTGAAAATCTGCCCCGGCAACGTTTGCACCTTTTAAATCGGCAAGGCTGAGGTCGGCGTTTCTAAGGTTAGCATTTTCGAGGTTGGCAGAACGCAAAATTGCACCTGTCAAACGGGTCGCGCTGAGGTTGGCGTTGCTAAGGTTAGCCCGGTCTAAATAAGCACCTGACATGTCAGCTGCTTGCCAGTCGGTTTTGGTGAGATTGGCATCGGTCAGTTGGGCACCAATGGCGATCGCTCGACCGAATCGTGCCCCATACAATTCGGCATCGTTCAATTTGGCCTCGCCTAAATCAGCACCTGTCAAGCTGGCGTTTTCCATAACTGCACCGCGTAAGTCTGCCCCTACGAGTTGGGCACTACTAAGGTTTGCACCAATTAAACGTGCCCCCGATAAATTCGCTTTATTGAGGGTAGCGCGGCTTAAGTTACTTTTATTGAGTAAAACGCGGCTGAGGTTGGCATCAGTGAAATTTGCCTGTTTCATTTGAGCTTGGCTTAAGTTGGCAACCCAATCATCATAGGTATCCCAACGACCATCTTCACCCGGACCCCGGAAACGGCTGCCTTTGAAACTGGCAGAGTCGAGATTCGCACCTTTGAAATTAACTCCCCACAAATCAGCTTTGTCGAGAACCAAATTGAAGAAAGCATTGGGGTTCGTAGCAGTTTGGGATAGTTGGACGCGGCTTAAATCAACGTTTTTGACTTTACCGCTATATACACCTAATATCTTGTTAATTGCTTGTTGGTTGACTTGCAGCTGTTGCTGTCGAGTTTGGTCGTTAATAGTGCTATTGCTGGCCTCGATGCCGTTGGAAAGTAACTGATTTTTACGTTTGAGGTCTGGGAGGGCATCTGAACCTACATTTACTAAAGCTTGCTGAATTGTACTCAGAAGGATAGGGTTAGTTTCTTCTGCTAGTAAATCAACTAGGAACTGGGTAGCTTGGGGATAATTGAGAGTGCCCATCGCCATGATCGTACGTTGGCGTTCCTCAACTGTGGAACTGGAATCTGCCTTTAACCGCGTTTCGAGTTCGCTAAATTGTTTGCGATTGCCTTGTTCGGCTGTCCGCTGATTTTCTTGGGTTTGAATGTATACTTGGGTGCCAACTAAAGTACCTAGTACCGCAGTCATACTAAATAGGGCAATACCGAACAGGGTAATGCTCGGATTGCGTTGTATCAACCGCCATAAGTTTGATTTTAGCCCGGAAGAAGTTGTATCAGGAGACATAACAATTGATGCGATCGCAGCTTCTTCATCGGCTTCGTTCCATTCTGGATTTTGCCCCGAAGGTGGTATAAAGGGCTTGTTAGCATCAATCGTATATGTACCGGCGATACGGTCGTGTAGAGCGCGATTTCCCTGGAATCTGGGGAAACCCATACCTTCCGCGAGTATCGCAAATGCTGCCAACCCGGTAAAAATTAATAAGTTAGGAAATAAAAAGCTATAACGCCATAAAATATAAACAACCGATAACGGTAACGTCCAGCGTCCAAGTCCTTCACGTACTGCAACCGCTAAGTAGCCAGGTGGAGTCCCGTTCTCGGAAACAACCCGTACACCAAACCAACGTTTGGGAATAGTACTACCTGTTTTGGAAAGTAAATATAATTGCCAGCACGAAAGCGTTACAGGTGCTACGGCAGCTACCGTCCATAAAAAATTCGTTAGCCAAGAGACGTTGCGACTACCGTAGCTGACTGGTAATGCCAAGGGACGGGCAACTTCACGTTCGATGACTTCTAAGACCGGGTTAAGCGGAACTCGGCTCAATTCACTCCGGGTGTTGGCAAAAGCACCAATTGCAAACGGTACTAAACCGCTGATAACCAGCAAAGTTATTTCGGTTGCCCAAGCCATCAAACGCCGCTTTTGCAATGACTGGGAGCTTGTCCTTACCGGTTCTTGCGAACGGCTCGATTGATTTGCGCTTCTCCTCACAATTGGGGTTGTCATTCTATGTATTTCCTTTATCTTTAATTTGACGCGATCGCGTGTGCTTTGCACTCAGCGCTGCCGCTTTGCGGCGGGTCGCGCACTTAAAAATGAACTATATGTTCTTCGATTCGATACAAAAATTTGTATCTAAGTTACAGTAATTCTGCCCAGAGTGCCAGACTATTATTTACCGCTACTAATGTTAAATAAAATACCAAATTAAATACAATTTTAGTAAGTATTTTGGCTATTTTCTTTAATCTATAATGTACTAGCTATAGCCATCTGAGTATAAAAATAAAAATTCAACTTTTTGTGAGATTAATTTTAGGCTTTACATTCCTAATCTCAAGTATCGCCGCAATGATATTTACACTCTGGTATTTTTGTATACGCATCCTTCTAACCGTTAGCCATAATAACAGGAACATCCAAACCCAAGATTCGTCTATAAAACCAAGCTAGAAGTATAAATATCGCAATAATTGTTAGTTGGGAGCAATATAAAATGAAGACGGGTTTGCTGTTTAAGCTTGTTCCCGCTGCTTTAGCGATGAGTGTAATTCTCACCTATGCTAGTTCGGCTACGGCACAAGTTGTAAAAATTAGTCCCAATTTTAAGCCTGACCCTCTCACCTTGAGTGGCAAGTCTGGAGGCTCGAACAAAAGTAATTGTGGGAACGTAACATCAGCACCAAGCCATGTTATGCAAGTAACTGAATCAATACCATATTTGCGATTAACAGTCGAGGGTTCTGGACAACCAACTTTGTTAATTGATGGTCCTGGAGGTCGGTTTTGCGTATTAGCAGATAACTACTCCGGTGGCAAACCAGAAATTACTGGCTTTTGGCAAGCTGGAAGTTACTCGCTATATGTAGGTGAACTATCCCAGGGACAGTATAACTATACCCTTTCGATTTCGCAACAGAAGAAGTAGTTTGTTGTTAATTGTCAGTTGTCAGTTGTCAGTTGTTAGTTGTTAGTTGTCAGTTGTCAGTTGTCAGTTGTCAGTTGTCAGTTGTCAGTTGTCAGTTGTCAGTTGTCAGTTGTTAGTTGTCATAACTAATGACCAATAACCAATAACCAATAACCAATAACCAATAACCAATAACCAATAACCAATAACCAATAACCAATAACCAATGACCCCTGACCAATAACCAATGACCCCTAGTTAATCTCCAAGTAATTTTGTTGGTACTTCGATTGCGGTAACGTCGATAGTACCTTCAGGCGCGATTCGCTGAAAATGTTCGTTTTGTACGGATAAGCTTTCACCGCAATTAGGGCATTGCAAATCGGTATTATTTAACCCTGTAAATTCAAATGTACATACAGGGCACTTGTCAGCAACTAAGTTACGCTGTAACCACCACCCAAAGCCAAAAAATGCCACTACAGGTGCTAAAAATATTAATCCGATAATAATTAACACCGAATTGACCAACCAACCTAAACCCAAAGTCCCTAAAAGCCAGACAACAGCAAACAGAGTCAGCCAAGGACGAAGATTCGCTAAGTAAAATTGAAATGTTTTAAGGCTCATTTTCTAATTTTATTCGATCCCTCTAGGATACCTATTTTACCTAAGAGTAATCCAAGAAATAAACTCACCCGTCTTGTTAGGCGTCTGGCCTGTCTAGATATGTTTCGGACAGGCCAGATGCCTATCCTACGATATCGAAAAAGGATATTTTTTTAACTGGAATACTCTAACTCCTAAATCCTAACTCTTAACTCCCTAACTCCCCTCTCAACCTTTCTTGAAAAGCATTGAAGCCAAAGTGTAAAATTGCCTGTTCTCGTAACCAATTACCGTTACATCTGGAGTCTTCACCTTTGAGTATTTCAATACATGCTTTGGCGACAGCATTGGGGTCGCGGTGTGGGACGCGCCATCCTAGCTTGCCATTTTGTAGTGGGTCAGCAGAACCATCGGCATCGCCTGCTAAAACGGGTACTCCGCAAGCCATTGCTTCGAGGTAAACGATTCCAAAACCTTCTTGTGAAGGCATTATATAAGCGTCGGCTAAACGGTAATGTTCGACTAATTCTTCGGTGGGAACGAATCCAGCAAAGACTACGCACGAGCTGACACCAAATTCCTGCGCCATCTGTGCTAACCTGGGTTGATCGTCTCCTCGACCAATCACTAAATATTTTACGTCGGGATAAACTTCCAAGATTTTTGGTAAGGCTCGAATCGTCACATCCACACCTTTATATATGTCACCCGACCACAACCGCGCTACAGTCATTAAAACTTTGGCATTGCCTAAGTTATACCGTTCTAATAGCTGCGCTGACTTAACTCCAGGTGTGAAATAATCGCCGTTAACCGAACAAGGAAATATTTTAATTTTCGCGCTTTCGAGTTGGTTTACGGCACTAGCAATATTGCGGGTATAGTGACTAACTGTCCAAATACAATCTGCTTTTTGCAAGCTTGATTTTGTTGTGCCCTTTAAAGGCTTCCAAACTTCTTTGCCGTGGGTCATGACTGTGTAGGGAATTGCCAAAGGTTGGCATAACATACCAATTAATGGGGCAAGGTTGACATGACCGCAAAAAACATGCTTAGGTCGGACTCGAAGTAAATGGGTAAATAAAGCTGTTGCCAAACGCATTCTGCCCATTTGGTCGGAATT
>JANNFJ010000970.1:0-4697 GCA_031379725.1 Calothrix sp. OTE_75_metabat_31 | reverse complement strand
ATCCTACTAAATCTCAGGAATATCTATCCCCAGTAATAGGTCTCGTTGTACACCAGTAATTGTCATTTCTAATGTACGTCCATCCTCTGTCACTATGTTTAGGATAATTACTCCTTTATCAGTATAAGAGATATCACAGTTTAAGTTTTTCATAAGTGGGGAGTATTAAGTTTTTGAATGTAAGGGGAGTATATAACTGATTTTTTAAAAATTCAAAGGGGGGATTGGGCTGTTTTAATACCACCACTTAACACATTGACTTTCAACACACAAATATACAAATTAATTTGAAATTGCGTAGGAAAATTGTATTTAAGAGAGAAGAAGCGAGAAAAAGAGGGGAGAAGTGTGTGAGAGGGAGTGTTAAATCATTTTTTTCTTTAAACCTTTAAAGCTTTTTGGGCCGGTGGCCCCATATTTCTTTAAAATTTAAAAACCAATATACATATATCCTATAGTCATCGTAGTCAGTCGATGAGAGAAGTATCAATTTCCGCGAAAGTAGAGGCAGAAATTGCGTAAATTGGTAGTATAAATAGAGTATTAATATGCTTAAGAAGGAAATGACCTGCAGCCCAATGGCAGTCATAGGTCGTTTGAGGGTTTTACTCAATCTTTTTGGGGGAATTCATCAAGTTTAATAATAAAACTACTTATGAACAAAACATTCACAGTTATTGCATATATATTCAACTTTGAATATCTTTGTATAAACTCTGAATAATATGACCAAAGTAAAATTATCTGATTTTCCTACCACGGAGCATACTCCTTTCCTTGTTTTGGATGATATTAAATACACAAAGTATTATTCTAGGGAGAAACCTATTACCCTTGTCGATGAAAATACTGGGGAATACTACAAAGCTGAGAAGCAGGGGAAACTAATGACTGGGTTTCACGATAGTTCTAAATATAGTAAGCTATTTACTAATGGTAAATTAAAATTAGCTAACCTTAGTTCTCCGGGTGTTAAAGTTTTCTGCTATATTATGATGAACTGTTCTCCTAATCACGAAGATATATGTCTTCATCCTCAAGAAATTGCTAAGGATATGGGATATAAGGATCAGCGGAGTGTATATGAGGGCCTTGTCGATTTACTTAATGTCGAACTAATTGCTCGTAAGACTGGATATCAATCTTGCTTTTGGATTAATCCCAATTTGTTCTTTAATGGGGATCGGTTAAAGTTATTATCCAAACCTGAGCGACATGGATTTGTCGATGATCTAATTAAGACTCAAGGTAAAGAGGCAAAAGAGTATGCTGATGGTGTTCGGGAACCAGAAGAATCTTATGGTCTTGGAAATAGAGACGAATAAGTGCGCCCTGCCGGGCGGGAACAAGAGAAGTATAAATCTCATTTAGTAAGAGGGAAAAAATCAAAAACCCCCTGCACCCAATCAAGGGCACAGAGGGGCAAACAACACAGACACACACTACTGAGTCTGCGTATAAGATTAGCCTAATTCGGCCATTTTCATTTTAGCATATTCCAAGCCACCAAGCTTACAGAATGCTGCGAATTGCTCGTCTTTAATAGTGTCTACGAACCAGCCTTTTTCGCTTTTAAGTAATTCAGCTTCTTTTCCTATAAATTTTGTAGTGAAGAATAAGGTTTTGCCAGTTTTACTGTCGGTAACGGCTTTAGGATTTGATGCTTTGTAAGCAACGATTTCTTCAGGTGTTGCGTTGATGTCGTAAACATACACAAGGTTTCCTGTTTCGCGGTGACGGTAAGGATTAAGCTTACGGTCTGCGCTGATTGGCACTAAACTGATTTTCATGGGTTTTGGTTTTATTTATTTGTAATTGTTTAAGAGAGAAAAATAGGGTGGGAGAAGGGGGAGGTTACGCGACTCTTAGCCTTTTGTTTTTGATTCTCCGAGAACGGCTCGGTGACCAAATAGCATTAGCCCTCTCTTTAATTGAGGCTGATACTAAAATGCTTTTTAAACTTAATCCAAGAATACTAAGTATTCCTATGATTGTTGCTGCGCTTGATAGTCCTTGTAAAGCAAATACAAAGAATGCAGCTACGGTTCCAATAAGGAGACCGTCGATTGAATTAATAATTCCTTTCATGGTGTTTGTGGTTTTGGAGGAAACCCAATTATTAAAGTGGGGTTCCAAGGTGAGTTAGGTGTGTTCATGTTTTTTTGTTTCTGCTCTTATTGTACCAGAAGTTTTAAACCTTCGGGGAGGTGACAAGGCTCCATACAGTAAACTGTAAATACTTAAAAGCAAGGTGATTAGAATGCAACCATTTTTCCGTCAAGGACTTTGAATAGGTTACCAGTAATTTGATCTTCATAGCAATTAGGAGCTATTTCAGGGAATATAGCTTCAGGAGTTGTTTTGCGTACATCATATACACGGGCTACGTTTCCTTTTGCAGTTTTGCGGATGCTTACTAAATGTAATAAGCCGTTCCAAATGAGAGGTGCTATCATGAGTTAATTTTTAAGTTAAGTAAGAGAGAAAATGAGTGTTTTGTTGGAGGAGTGGTCGAAGGAATAAGGATGTTCATCGAAAAAAGTGTGGGAAATTTCGTGGGTTAGACCGCAAAATCCCTTATTCATCGAATTAGAACTGCGGAGGAGGAGCAAAGAGTAGAGATGATTGTTCATTTAAGAAATTAGTTAATTCATTAAGCGGAGCATCATATAAAAAGTCAAATTGTTTTGGACTTAATTCTCTTTTTCCAAGCTTTAGCTGAATTGTATTTACATCTTCTATTATTCTAACTCTTTGTTTTTGTTCTGGACTTAAAGGCTTTGGCCCAAGGATATATCCTAAAACCTCAACGGAGTATTGTAGTGGATCCATGATTGATAGTATTAAATTAATAATAAGCCCAACAGACTCTGGGAAGACGGCGCTACCAATTCAGGCTTGCTGTGTCTTTTGTCCCAGATTAAATCCGTTGGGGGTGGTTAATTAAGGGGAGTTCAGGAATTATTTCATCCTTTATCTCCCCTCTGATTCAGGGTAGGTTATTCAAGCCCCCTTCTGAACCCAATCTAATGCGGTTGAGCAATCAACCTTTGGTGTTGTAATTAGCAACACCCTGCATTAAATTGCTGAATCTCTTTACTCCATCAGGGGAGGCACGACTTGTCGTTGCCCTTCACATGCAGTTCGTGCGTGAGTTTGCAGGGATCGCCAGATTCTATTTACCCTCGCCGATCTGGTGCGAGGGATAAAGGTTTAGAGTTATCAACCTTTATACATACTAAAGACTCACTCCAATTACGCGGAGTAGTATGTTCCCTTTACTGTGAATAGGTGGGTGAACAGCCTAATGTTACATTTATTACTCGCCTCACAAGGGCCAGGTTCTTATCAATTAGAAGACCTTATCGTAGTCTAATCAGCCATCTTTCGGATGGAACGGTAGGGATCAATTCTCCTACAACCTTACATGCAGATGTTCAAGTCATTTGACTTAGGCCTATGTAAACAGCCCGGGTATACTACCTTTATCAAAAAAAGTAGGATATTATCCTATTAGTATGGAAGAGAGAAAATAAGGCAGTAAGAATAAGAGAAGAGTAAGAAGAACGCCCGGTTAAAAAGAAGAGTAGTGAGAAGCAGTGGACTTCTCCCAAACTTAGATTCCTTTTTTGGTCGAGATTTTAATGGGGGAGAAGAGAGGAATTTTTTGAGGGTGGGGGTGGAGGCCCAGTGAGAAAATTGGTGGGGTGTGGTGAGGGGGCACTACTGACTCCCCCCAATACACTTAAAATTTCATTATCTAAAAAAATATAAAAAAAAATTTTTATCTTTCCCCAAAAAAAATTATGAAAAAATTATTATTATTGGTCCTACTTCTATCCTTTAGTTGGGGAGAAGTTGTCGAAGTTAAAGTTGTTGCGGAGGGTCCTACCCCAACAGAATTATCAGTTGTTAATAAATCAAAAGATTCAGTTCTTGTTTATTTAACTTTATCCGGTTATCCTAAAAGTGATTCAGCGAATTATTTGCAGAATGTGAATGGAGTTTTTGGTATTACTCAAAGTGGTTTGGTAGGTAGTTTTTATTTGGGTGCCTCAGATTCTGTTTCATATACTTTGGTTAAGTGGTTGAGTGGGAATATTAGTTTTGGTGCACAACCTATTAATTGTTTTACAGAACAGTGGCCTACCGGTATTAATGCTTTTGAATTTAATTTAAATAATCCACAGGAGTCAATAGATATAAGTGCTATTGGTGGGGTGAATTGTATTATGACTGTTAATTGTTATAGTGGACCAAATTGGCAGGCTAATCCTTCTTTTCCAGATGTTCGTTATTTCTTTAATGATACACTTTATAAAAATACGAATTTGGTTGGAGTATTTCCTTATGGCTGTACTAATTGTGTTAATGACCAGGGTAAACAACCATGTGTGTTGAAGCCTGAGCTTGCTGACTCTGCTCGTATATGTAATCCTACTCGTTCTGCTGGTAGTACTGGTGGTAAAGTCGTTGTTCATTTCTTAGGATATACGAATTTTGAAATTTGTAAATAAAGTTTTATATTTGTTTCGACTCTGAGCAAATTAGCCGGGTTATAAAAATAAACAAACAATGAAATCAAGAGTAACAGTCGATGTTGACTTCGACAATCAGCCAGTCATTAAGATTGAGCACAATCCCTCAGAAGACGTTAGGGACAAGTTAGTAAAAAAATTCTTAACAACATTTGGCGG
>JANNFJ010000943.1:0-4620 GCA_031379725.1 Calothrix sp. OTE_75_metabat_31 | reverse complement strand
GTGGAGGAAAAGTTAAAACCAACTGCCGTCAAAACCAGAGTCGAAGAAGCATTAGGTGCAGTAAATTTGCTTTCGTTCTCCCGACGACCTATTTATGCTTTGAGTGGGGGACAAAAACAGCGGGTTGCGATCGCAGGTGCCCTTGCTCGTCACTGCGAGGTTTTATTATTAGATGAGCCAACGGCACTACTCGACCCCGATAGTCAATTAGAGTTGGTCAAAAGCGTTCGCAGTCTTGTCAAAAGTCGCGGAATTACGGCTTTGTGGGTAACGCATCGCTTGGATGAGCTTAATTATTGCGACGGGGCTTTTTTGCTCGAAAAAGGCGTACTTGTCGATAGTGGGGACGGACAACGGTTAAAGCAAGGCTTGATGGAGTTAGACAATAGTTCCCTTTGATTGGAACTTAAATGAAATAACCGATTAAAACGCGCCTCCAAAGGGCGCGTTTATTGTTTAGCTACTTTATTTAGTCTGTTTTGTCAACTGTCGAGTATTTTATTTTATGTAATACAGTGTTACAAGAGTTGCTTAGACTATCATGAAAATTGTGAATGATTTTGTTAACTCTTGGAAATTGTGATTAAAAACCATGTCTTCTTCTTCATCCCAAGCCGTACTTTTGGTAGACGGCTACAATATCATTGGCGCTTGGTCGTGCCTAAAAAAAACTCGTGACAAGGCAGGACTCGAAGCCGCACGCTACGAATTGGTCGAATCGATGACTAGTTACAGTGCATTCCACGGCTACGAAACCCAGGTAGTTTTTGATGCTCAATATCAAAACACCGCTTGTAATCGAGAAGTAATAACCGAGCTTTTATCGGTACATTACACCGACTTTGGACAGACAGCTGACACTTATATTGAAAAATCTTGTGCGTCTTTACGCTATCAAATTGCCCAATCATTAATTTCTCGCGTCATAGTTGCCACATCCGACCGCGCCCAACAGTTGATGATACAGGGGTATGGGGCACATTGGATGTCTGCACTACAACTATGCTACGACGTGCAAGGAACTGTTTGTCGGGCAAGGCATAATTACCAGTCGGGCAAACAATCTAAAAGTAGATTTTTAGCTAATTCCATTGATGCCAAAGCGCGAGAACGTTTAGCAGAACTGCGAATGGGATTCAAATAGGTATTATTATGGCGAATGGTCGCAGTGCTTGAGTTACTCTCAATGGACGCAGAGGGGAAATTTGTAATGCGAAAATTTGGGTACGCATTTACTGAAAAATCTATATTTAAAGTCATATTCTCAAAATTTAAACATTTTTGGGTAATAGTAGTCCCAATACTGTGTAGGTTTTAGTTTATATCTCCTTAACCGATACTTACCCCCTTAAAAAGGCGGCTGTTTCATTTTTCGGAGAAAATAAGTTTAACGTACGGTATGAGGGCGGGGTGACCCATTAGTGTCAACTTAAGCTAAAACGCTTACCCCACAGTCATTTTACCCCACCCCTTAATCCCCTCCCCGCGCTTCGTGGAGGGGAAAAATTTGGTTCCCTCCCCGCGCTTCGTGGAGGTATCGGGTGGGGTTCTTCTGGATCTATACGTTTTAACAAGGGTTTCACGTTAAGTTGACACCTATGGGGGTGACCCCACCCCTACGATTAAACCTATATTCAAACGAAAAATAATACTTCGGTGATTTTTCGACAAAGTTTAAGTTATTGATAAAACAGCCTCACAGACGAGCTTCTGGGGGATTATTTAGTTGTTTTTGTCTTTCGCAAAAAAAAACTTTGTAAAAGTACTTGCCATTTTCTGGTTTTACCTCTACTATTAGTAATCGTGAACGTTCCTCAGTAGCTCAGTGGTAGAGCGATCGACTGTTAATCGATTGGTCGCAGGTTCGAATCCCGCCTGGGGAGTTTAGAAAGTAAAATACAATTTGAAAGGATAGAAGTAAGTATGAAGGATATGACTTCGAGTACTAGCCTTCATACTTCTTACTTTCAAAGATTTTGGTTGCTTGACCGTAATGTAACTTTTCTCAATCATGGTTCATTCGGTGCTTGTCCTAGAAACGTTTTAGAAGTACAGGCAAAATTGCGATCGCAGCTAGAAAGCGAGCCATTGCGATTTTTTGGACGCGAGTGGGAACCTTTGCTTGACAGTGCCAGAAACGAATTGGCTAAGTTTGTTGGTGCGGATACTGAAGATTTGGTATTTGTTAATAATGCAACGACTGGAGTCAATGCAGTATTGCGTTCTTTGATATTTTCACCCGAAGACGAATTGCTTGTTACTAACCACGAATATAATGCCTGTCGGAATGCACTGGATTTTGTTGCTAATCGCAGCGGTGCTAGAGTAGTTGTGGCAAATATTCCCTTTCCCATTGAATCCCCGCAGCAAATCATCGACGCAGTACTCGCAAATGTTTCTCCAAAGACGCGATTGGCACTTTTAGACCATGTTACCAGTCAAACAGGGTTAATTTTCCCCATTCAGCAGTTGGTACGCTCATTGCACCAGCAAGGTGTAGATACATTAATTGATGGTGCCCATGCTTTGGGAATGTTGCCTTTAAATTTGCGGGAAATTGGTGCTACTTACTATACAGGGAATTGCCATAAATGGCTTTGTGCGCCAAAGGGTGCAGCTTTTTTGTACGTACAGCGCGATAAACAGCAAGAAATTCGTCCGTTAACCATTAGTCATGGTGCAAACTCGAAGTTTATTCACAAAAGTCGCTTTCAGTTAGAATTTGACTGGATGGGTACAGACGACCCTACTGCGTATATGTGTGTTTCCGAGGCAATTCAATTTATAGGTGGATTATTGCCTGGTGGATGGAATGAGTTAATGCAGCGCAATCACGATTTAGTTTTGCAGGGAAGACAAGCAATTTGCAAAGCATTGAATGTGTTGCCAGTATGTCCCGATGATATGGTCGGTTCGATGGCAGTTATATCGATGCCTGCTGTGTTAGATAAGCATAGTTATCTGGCATTGCATGATAACTTATTTGATAATTTTGGCATTGAAGTGCAAGTGGTTGGTTGGGAGAGTCCAAAGTTGTTGGTGAGGATTTCAGCGCAAATTTACAATACGTTACAACAGTACGAGTATTTGGGTGAAGCCCTGAAGAAGTTGACTTAGCAATTTGTAATCATTAGTTTGCTTTATCTGTATCTAGTTTCAATATTTATATTTATTATTAGATGAAAAATATTTAAATTAATTAGGTATTTTCTCTGGTAAGATAAAATTATTGATGGTTGATACTTTAATATAATCGGGTGTATCTTGCTGTAAAAATTTTACTATATCTCGATTATATTTAACAGTAAACTAAGCATACCATATTTTATCGAATATCTTCTCGTCGAAAGAAAAATTTTCACATAAATATATATAAGAATCTTTTATTTGAAAAAGATAATTATTGTAAAACTTCCAGCAAGAAGATAGTTTTTGATATTAGACATCCTGTTGGGGGGATAATAGAAATGTGTGTAAACGGTAAAAAAATATGACACCCAGTACAGCTACATGTTGTGTCACGATACTTAATCACCGACAAGAAGCAATTGCTTATCACTCGAACCATTCTCCTCGCAAACCTGCGGATGTTGCGATTAGTAGCAGTGCAAATCAGAATAAATATTGTACGGTCGTCGAAAATGGTAGAGTTGTCGTTAGAGCAAAAACTTTAGATTATACTAAGAACGGATAAAAATTAAACTTTTAAAATGGCTATTAGTGGTTAGTTTTTGGTGTCGGGCTAAGTGCTAATTGCTAACCGCCTGTAGTATAAGTTGCCAGTACAGTATCTAAGGGTACGATTATCGAAAAATTTTTTGTTATTCCACAGGATGTAAGGGCACGATATATCGTGCCCCTACGCAGGTATTTTTTTATGCGTTACCTAAAGCATCTTGATATTGCTTATTCTTCGATTTCCAATAACTATCTACCGTTTTCTTCGTTGCAATCGCATTTTCAAATTCCTCACCACCTTCTAAAATAATTCTTTCTCGCACCCGTTTGCGTAAATCGGATACAACTTTACCGTTAACCTTGCGCGTTTTCCCCCAATCAAGCATCGGTTTTGGATAAGAAATCCCTTCTTTATAAGCACCTTGGAGAATATCGGGCAAACTATAACCTTGTAACTCTGGTATCCAATGGTAAATAAAACTCAAATCCGCATCACGTTCCTCAATATTCTTTGTGGGATTGTAAATCCGAAAAGTATCACTAAGAGGATTCGTGACACCAGCTTGCATTTGCCATTGCCAATTATCAATTGCTAAATCACCATCAACCAAGTAATTCATATAGTGCTTTGCACCCTGATGCCAAGAAATGCCACAATTAATAGTTAAAAAAGTAGCGCACATTGCCCGCATCCGAAAGTTCATCCATCCCATATCTTTTAATTGACGCATACTCGCATCAACCATTGGGAAACCAGTTTGTCCGGATTGCCAAGCTTGAAATAGTTCCTGTTTTTCTGGATTTAAATCTTGGGGTGTATATATCTCGTCAAACTCATGAAAACGGTTAGTATGGGCAACTTCAGGATGAAAATACAACCTTTGATTAAAACTATCATGCCACCGCAAGCGATCGCGGAATGCTTTGAGTGTAAATCCTGCT
>JANNFJ010000931.1:0-8102 GCA_031379725.1 Calothrix sp. OTE_75_metabat_31 | reverse complement strand
GCATTGAGATTTTGCGGCAATATCAAAAGCCCATTCATGCGATTTTTGTCGCAATTGGTGGAGGTGGTTTGATATCGGGGATTGCGGCATATGTAAAGCGGTTGCGTCCGGAAATCAAGATAATTGGTGTGGAACCCGTAGATGCCGATGCGATGCGTCAGTCGCTACAAGTCGGGCATAGGGTACGGTTGCCCCAGGTGGGTTTATTTGCTGATGGTGTGGCAGTGCGGCAAGTTGGGGAAGAGACTTTTCGGTTGTGTCAGCAGTATGTGGATGACATTATTTTGGTAGATACCGATGCTATCTGCGCGGCAATTAAGGATATGTTTGAAGATACTCGTTCGATTGTAGAGCCTGCCGGGGCACTTGCGATCGCAGGCGCAAAAGCATACGTTGAACGGGAGGGAATCGAGGGACAAACCTTGATAGCTATAGCTTGCGGTGCGAACATGAATTTTGACCGTTTGCGGTTTGTGGCTGAACGTGCGGAATATGGAGAACAACGTGAAGCCATATTTGCCGTGACGATTCCCGAACAAGCCGGAAGTCTGCGGAGGTTTTGCGAATGTATTGGCAGACGCAATTTAACTGAGTTTAGCTACCGCATCGCTGACGATAAAATTGCACATATATTTGTGGGAGTACAAATTCAAAACCGTGCTGACAGGGCAAAAATGGTGACGTTGTTCTCCGAATGCGGGTTTGAAACGATTGATTTAACTGATGATGAACTAACAAAGTTACATTTACGGCACATGGTAGGGGGACATTCGCTACTTGCCCACAATGAATTACTATACCGCTTCGAGTTTCCCGAACGTCCCGGTGCGTTGATGAAGTTCGTTGGTTCGATGAGTCCCAATTGGAATATTAGTATGTTTCACTACCGCAATCACGGGGCAGATTACGGAAGAATTGTTGTGGGTATGCAGGTTCCACCGCAGGAAATGAAAGAATGGCAAGCGTTTTTAGACCAACTTGGCTATCAGTATTGGGATGAAAGTCACAACCCTGCTTATAAATTGTTTTTGGGATAGGGTAGTTTGAAAAAAGAAAATTTATGCTCACCTGAAGGACAAAGAGCGCACGCACCCCGTTCTCGTAAACGAGGTAAAGTGTCTCTTTAATTGGTGCGATACCGTTCTCCTAGCCCCTAAGCCCTACGGGCAGGCTGCGCCAACGGGGCGGCTACGCCAACAAAGACGCTCCGCCATCGCGCATCTTAGCGCAGGGGTACGAAGATAGTTGCTCCCGGCATCGCTTGACTTTCAAGACAGTCGCTATCGCTTTAAATGTTGATATTACTCGTTATTGTCTACACCACTACTATTGTCAGCAGGTGCAGATTCCCGACTGCGACGCAGCACACTACGTAAACGACTACCACTATCTGAAGACTGATTTGGTTGATTAAATTGCCGTTTCTTTCTTCGAGTTGGGGCTTGCTGTTCTCCTGATGTTCTCACATCGGCAGTAACTTCTCGTCTTTGCCTTCTGGGTGCTTCTGGTGAACTGGTTTCTACACGCCGACGCAAGCGATTATTAACAGAATTTTCTTCAGAACGTCGCACTCTTGGAGTAGTTGAATTTTCGGTGTTTATTGTACTTGCCTGGGATTGCCGTTGCAAGCGACGACTTAACCTATTATTCCCTGATTCTGAAGAATTTGAAGATGCTGTATCTAAACTTCGCTGCCTTCTGGAAGAAGACACGGGAGCATCAGTATTGTCTGTATTAACTGATACCTCTAAACGCCGCCTGCGCCTAAGTGTTTCTTCTGAAGAATTATTGTTAGAGGTTACTTGTTGGCTTTCTTGAGCTTCCCTTTGTTGCCTCCGTTGTTCCCTTTGACGCTGGCGTTCTTGAACCTCGCGTTCTTGCCGAGAACCTTTTTGCACGTAGTTCGCAGATGCTTGCACATTTCGTCTTCCAGCCGCAGAGGGCTTTAACCTAAATTCCCTCGCTTGTTCAACTGCGGCTGCATCCAATTCGCTGTCACCGCTCGAACGCGCTAATCGGACATTGGTAGTTTTACCATTTTCATCAACATCAAACTGAACCTTGGGACTACCTTCAACACCTCGCCGTCTTGCTCTTTCTGGATATTTTAGTTCGCACTTTTCGCATTCTGTGGCATTTAATTGAGAACTAGTTCTAGGCTTTGTTTCAGGTTTTGGTAATATTGGGGTTGTTGGGGCTGTTGCGACTTCTCTACCCCGATCGGAACCCGAACCACTACCGGAACCTGTACCATTACCGGAACCATTACCGGAACCCAAACCACTACCCGTACCAGTACCGGAACCAGTTCCAAACCCGACTCCATTACCTGTACCGCTACCGTTTCTGGTGCCATTACCAGGAACTGAACCTGAAGCAATGGTCGAATTACCAGAGCCTGCGGGTTGGTCAGACCCAGATGAATTATTCGCAGAACCTGCAAGAGATGCTCTTGAATCTCTAATATTACCTAGCGTGTTCCTTAAGTTTTCACTATTTTGGTTGCTAGTAGATGATTGTACAGGAGTATTATTCGTTGCTACTTTTGTAGAAGGCTGGGACTCTTGAATATTTTGTACTGGGGTTGTTTGTTTGGGTGTGTTATTAACTTGGTTTTGTGGCTTTGAAGACGTTACCACATCTTCTTTCTGAGGTTGCGGTCTACTGACTGATTCACGCTGGAAATTTTCAACTAGCTTTTGTGCCGAAGGAGTAAATGTTTGAGGGATGACAGGTTTTTCAACGGGCTTTTCAATATTTTTTTGAATGGGTACAAGTGCTTGCGGTGGAGCTTGAACGGTTACGGGAACTTGCGCTTGAAGTTGAGGAGATGAACCACCACCTGCCGAACCACCACCACCCCCTGATGATGTCAAAATCTCTCCAACACCTAATTTCGGCTCTTTAGGTAACGACTTCTTATCTTCGAGTATCGGTGTCTCTTTTACTTCCGGCTCCACAAAAGTCAATTCAATTGGTTTGTCTTCATCCAGTTCAGGCACTCGTGCCAATAGATTACCGATGCCAGATGCCAGTACCGCGACATGCAGCACCAACGAACCAATTGTGCTAAAAACCAAAAAAGTTTTCAGCGCTTTGACTTCTTTCTCTCGCTGCTCTATCGCAATACTGGAGAAGTTCATACGACTATTGCTATTTATTTTCACTATTGCTTTTTTACAGTATAACTTTTAAGTATAAAAGTAAAGTCATTAAATGAGTATTTTATTTACTCCTCGCGTAAGTAATTTTAGCTATAAATGGCTTATAATATATACCTCATTGGCTTGTTTGTCAGCAGCCAGCTAAATTTGATGGCAACTTATGTCATCAAGCCCTAAAAATAGTTGACATCGAACTTGATTTTATTCTAATGTTTGTTGAAAACTAGTTTCATTACATGGTGTAGCTATTATCGGTTTAAAAATAATTTAATTGAGTAACTTAGGGGCAAAATATGGGAATAGGTCAGCTGTTTGCGGCTGGGGGCGTGGTAATGTACCCCCTATTGGCTTTTAGTGTAGCTGCGATCGCACTAATTATAGAACGGATTCGCTTTTGGTATCAGGTAAATAGCCGCCAAAGTCGGGTAGTACGCGAGGTGTTAAATCTTTATCGTCTGGAGAATGTGGTTGGTGCTTTGGATAAACTGGAAAAAAATGTAGATTTACCGATTGCGCGGATTTTTCTTTCTGCATTGTCACTTGAAGAACCAAATCCAGAAGAGTTCCGTTTGGCCTTAGAAAGTGAAGCTCAAGCCGAAATTCCGGTTCTCAAGCGGTTTACTAATATCTTTGATACCATTGTTGCTCTTGCACCCCTATTCGGGTTGCTGGGAACAGTTCTAGGTCTCATAACCTCGTTTGCTTCGCTGAATCTAGGTGATGTGGGAGGAACGAAAACAGCTGGTGTTACCAGTGGTATTAGTGAAGCGCTGGTATCTACTGCAGCGGGATTGGTTGTTGCGATATTTGTACTTTTGTTCTCCAACACATTCCGAGGATTCTACCAGCGTCAAATTGCTTTCCTCCAAGAATATGGCGGACAGCTAGAGTTACTATTTCGTCGTCGCTACGAACGAGGAGGAGAGAAATCTTATGCGGCTACCAGATGAACCCGATATTCCAGCGCAAATAAATATCGTCCCCATGATAGATGTGATATTTGCGATATTGACATTCTTTATCATGTCAACATTATTTTTAACTCGGCAAGAGGGTTTACCCGTAAACTTACCGAAGGCAGCAACAGCACAACAAGCCCAAGTTCCAACTAGAATAACCGTGACGGTAGAACCATCAGGACAGGTCAGCTTAAATAAAAAGCCCACAACCGTTGATGCTTTAACCGAGCAAATACGTAGTTTGATGGGTACAAATCCCGAATCAGTAGTAGTAATTAATGCCGATACAAAAGTCGAGCATGGAAGCATCGTAGCGATAATGGATAAAGTGCGTCAGGTGAAAGGTGCAAAATTGGCTATAGCTACTCAGAAACCTTAACCAAAAATCATGAGTAAATCAACTTCCTCTGCAACCAGAGGAATTTTCTCATCTTTAACATTGCCCCTTGGGGGTTTAACTTTAGGTTTACTGGTTCTGATGGTATGTCTGATATTCAGCGTAACCTTTGGCGCTGCGGATATTCCTTTCAACAAAATTATCAGTGCATTTACATATGCAGATCATTCTAGAGAACATCTGATAGTTCGTACAATCAGATTACCGCGATCGCTCCTTGCCATAATAGTGGGTGCAGCCATGTCTACTGCTGGTGCGATAATGCAAGGTATCACTCGTAATCCATTGGCTGACCCAGGAATCTTAGGAATTAATGCAGGTGCAGCATGTGCTGTAGTGATTGCGATTTTTGCCTTTGGTGCATCTTCCCCTACTGTATATATTTGGTATGCCTTAGCTGGTGCTGGTGTGACTGTCGTTGCCGTTTATACCTTGGCATCCCTTGGTCGTGGTGGTGTTACCCCATTAAATCTAACCATTGCTGGTGCCGCAGTTAGCGCTTTTTTGGCTTCAATTACCGCAGGTATTCTCATAGTCAGTCAGCGCACTTTAGAAGAAATTCGCTTTTGGTTAGCTGGTTCGTTAGCGGGTACAGATGATACAATTATTCTCCAAGTGCTGCCTTATATTTGCGTTGGTTTGATATTAGCATTAGCATTGGCAAGCCAAATCGCAATTTTGAATCTAGGAGAAGATGTAGCTAGAGGGCTAGGTCAAGAAACCTTATGGGTAAAAGTTATTGCAGCCCTGTCTGTATTATTACTAGCTGGAAGTTCAGTTGCAGCCGCTGGTTCAATTGGATTTATTGGCTTAGTAGTTCCTTACATTGTCCGCTTGCTAATCGGAGTAGATTACCGTTGGGTTATTCCTTATAGTGCATTATTTGGGTCAATATTACTATTAGCCTCAGATATTGCCGCTCGATTAATAATTCGACCGCAAGAACTTCCTGTAGGTGTAATGACAGCTTTAGTCGGTGCGCCTTTTTTCATCTATTTAGCTAAAACAAAGGTGAAAAAATGAAGAGTAACTCATTAGTTCTTCGTTCTCAGAAACTTGGTATATCTTTTCGTTTCCAAAAGCGCGTTCCCACTGTTTTCTTAATTCTCATATTTACCACAATAGCCGCAATGGTAATTGCTACTTCCTTCGGGGAATATCCGACACCTCCGTTAGTAGTAATTCAAACTATACTGGGAATAGATACAGGTAATCCTGATTATGCTTTTGTGATTAATACATTGCGATTGCCAAGAATCTTAACTGCCTGTTTTGTGGGTATGGCTTTGGCAATTTCTGGAACAATCATGCAAGGTATAACTCGCAATCCCCTTGCTGACCCCGGTATTATTGGTATTGACGCAGGTGCTGGTCTTGCGGCTGTAAGTCTGATTGTACTAGTTCCCAATGCTCCAGCGGGAGTATTACCATTGTCAGCCTTTGGTGGTGCATTAATTGCCTCTATACTAATTTACCTCCTAGCTTGGGATAGAGGTACTCATCCTATCCGGCTAATCTTAATTGGTGTGGGCATTGCTGCTGTCACCAGTGCTTTTACAAGTTTGATAGTGACATTCGGGAATATTTATGATGTTAGTCAAGCTTTAGTTTGGTTAGCAGGAAGCGTTTACGGACGCACTTGGGAACAAGTTTTTTCATTATTACCTTGGTTGATAATATTTATTCCTTTAGCGTCAGTAAAAGCACCACAATTGAACGCTTTAGCTTTGGGAGATGAAATCGCCAAAGGGTTAGGTAATAAAATTGAATGGCAGCGTAGTTTTTTATTATTAATTAGTGCAGCGCTTTCGGGTGCGGCTGTTGCGACTGCGGGAACGATTGGTTTTATTGGACTAATTTCTCCCCACATTGCGCGTCAATTAGTAGGTGGAAATCATCAGGGGTTGATTCCAGTAGCGGGGATGATTGGAGCAATGATTGTAGTTATTGCTGATTTCTTGGGAAGGGTTTTATTTGCACCCGTGGAACTTCCCTGTGGGATTATTACTGCTGTAATTGGTGCCCCTTATTTTATTTATTTGTTGGTGAAAAGTAGGAAGTAATTTTAGAGAATTAAAGAAGAAGCTCGCGCAGAGGAGCCAGTGCGTTGCGCGGGTTCCCCGCGTTGTAGCATCTGGCGTGGCGCAGAGGCGCAGAGAGAATAAATATTAATGAGTTAATTATCAAATTCTTTGACTCTACGCTCTCTGTGTCGAGAGCATCTCAGTTTTTTAAAAATACAGATGTCATTCTGAGCGGAACGAAGCGAAGCGAAGAATCTCGACTTGCCGTATACTTTTGAGATGCTTCATTGCGCTTCGCTCCATTCAGCATGACAACCTGTATTTACAAAGGTGAGATGCTCCCCTCTGTGTCTCTGTGGTTAGTTAAAAATTCAAAAATTAATTGGCAAATCAAACAATAAAAATGCTATCAAATACTCAAACCCACCATCAACTATCAGCCAATAACCTTACATTAGGCTATGATGGCACAACAATAATTAGAAATCTTGACCTAACCATACCCACAAGGAAAATAACAGCTTTAGTTGGTGCTAACGGTTGTGGAAAATCTACATTACTACGGGGTTTGGCACGATTATTAAAGCCCAGTAAAGGAACTGTTTATTTAGATGCAGCCGATGCATTTAAACTATCAACAAAAGAAGTTGCCAAAAAGTTAGGAATCCTCACCCAAGGGCCAGTTGCACCATCCGGTTTAACGGTAAGAGATTTAGTAGCTTGCGGACGTTACCCTTATCAGAATTGGTTGCAACAGTGGACGAAAGAAGATGAGCGTTTAGTCGAGATTGCTTTAGAAACTACTGGCATGAAAGAATTAGCAGAAAGAGAGTTAGATACCCTTTCTGGAGGACAGCGACAACGTGCTTGGATTGCAATGGCTTTGGCTCAGGATACAGATATTTTACTACTAGATGAACCGACTACTTTTTTAGATTTGGCACATCAAATTGAGGTTTTAGATTTATTGTGGGAGTTGACTCAAAATCACGGCAGGACTTTGGTAATGGTGTTGCACGATTTAAATCAAGCTTGCCGTTATGCTGATTATTTAGTTGCTGTGAAAGAAGGTAATGTTTTTAGTCAGGGTACACCAGAAGAGGTGATGAATGAAACAATGGTGCGGGAGGTTTTTGGGTTGGAATGTCGGATTGTAGATGACCCTGTGGCATTTACTCCCATGTGTATACCATTGGGACGCAAAGTCAAGATAAGCAATACATAAAGCTCCTCTAAATGTTTTTGAAAATATAATGGGGCTGAAAACATAGCCGTTCTATTTTATTTTTGTTGGCGTAGAAAGTAGGTAGTTGTAGGGTGCGTTAGCGACAGCGTAACGCACCATTATCAAGCCTTTGGTGCGTTACGCTAACACACCCTACCAGGGCAAACGCATCTTAAAACTAAGCTGGGTACGGCGTAGCCGCACCCGCGCCCTTTGTGCGATCGCAAAAAGACTACTTGTGGTCAATAATTAATTATCCAGGATGACAGTATAAAATATTACTTAAATACTAATTATAGGCAGCAAAATTCATGAGGTAGAATAATTTTAAAA
>JANNFJ010000908.1:0-5802 GCA_031379725.1 Calothrix sp. OTE_75_metabat_31 | reverse complement strand
TTTGACTCGTTGTGTAATTGCAACTTGCTGGTAATTCGGCGCAAATTCCCCCAAAATAATATTCTTATAACTTAGATGACGAATATGTCCGGGTGCAGCTTTGTTTGCTGTCAAAAAAGACAACCCACCAATTACCCTTTCATAACCAACAACTTCTGCAACTTCTTCCTCAATTCCCAATCCATTCTGCAATACCACCACGACTCCATCATCTTTGACCATACTTGGAAGCAACTGAGGCAACTGGTAATTTTGCGTTGTCTTGATCGCAATTACCACCACATCGCAACGCGGCATTTTTTCAACGTCACGGTAAGCATTAACCTGGGGTAAGTTAAAGTCACCATCCACCGATTCGATAACTAAACCGTGCTGGGTGATATGTTCAAAGTCGCT
The DNA here is from genome assembly GCA_031379725.1 of Calothrix sp. OTE_75_metabat_31. Classification (GTDB taxonomy): domain Bacteria; phylum Cyanobacteriota; class Cyanobacteriia; order Cyanobacteriales; family Nostocaceae; genus JANNFJ01. The sequence goes on along the minus strand of JANNFJ010000908.1, from coordinate 5,406 downwards.
GCGAACCAAAAAATGAACATTACTACCAGCTTTTTGCAGCTTTGCACCATAAAATCCGCCTAAAGCACCAGTTCCGAGAATGGCATATGTGAGCGATGACATTGAGCAAGTAGATAATTATCTTTAAAAGTCATTATAAAACGGCTGTGGACTATATCTGATCGAAACCATCAATAAATCTGTAGTAAAAAATATTTATAATAATTTACAATCTTGTATAAAGATATCTCTATTAAAACATGGCTGACATTGTTGATATTGCGGTTGGTGCGGGTTCATTCTCGACTCTCGTTACCGCAGTCCAAGCTGCGGGATTGGTAGAAACATTAAAAAGTCCTGGTCCTTTTACAGTGTTTGCACCTAATGATGATGCTTTTGCGAAGTTACCACCAGGGACTATTACAACTTTAGTGCAGAATATTCCCCAGCTAACGCGGATTCTCACGTATCATGTTGTACCTGGTAAGTTGATGAAGGATGACCTGGCAAAACTGGGAACTGTAACATCTGTCGAAGGTTCGACAATTAATATTAATTGTACGGACGGATTTGAAGTTAAGAATGCAACAGTTTTAGCGGCAGATATCGAAGCCGATAACGGTGTAATTCATGTTATCGACACAGTAATTTTGATGGGTTAATTAAGATTTATTTATACACAGGTGGGTAATCCCCACCTTTTTATTTATATAAATGCAAAAATTTATCAGACAATTATAAAGTGAGCCAATATAAAGTTTGATTAATTTTAAAAACATTCATAATTTATCAAATTAAGATTAGACATATTTTCAGTGCAGGCAAGCTAATACAGGTCAGGCAGGATGCCTAACCTACGTCAAAAATATTAATTTAAATTTAAGTAATGTAAACTTAATTTAAATTTGGTAATTAAATGTAGATATCTCAAATTTACAGGTTTCGTAAAAAAAACAAGAAATTATAATAGATTTAAACTACCTAACAAATAATGCTCGACTTTAGTTATTTATCAGAGTTCTCCCGCGCCAATTGTGTCGGTATTTGTGCTTTTCTGGTTCCGGCAATTTTGCTTGCGACATTAGCGACAGTTATTTTAACTTTCCTCCATCGTCCGTCGCAGCAAGTATGGCAATCGGCTGGAATTGCGAGCATTTTTGCTTTAGTGATGATATTTCATGTTTATACTTGGTTCCAAGTTGGTATAGTGATGCCCCCTACTTATATTTTGCTATCACTGGCAATCACTTGTTTATTGGCTAATTTTGGTGCGGTTTTGTTACACCGACGCTTGATTTGGCAAATGGGTAATGAGTTTTGATAACCGTCGAATTAGTAAAATGGCTAATTCTGGTTTGATTAATTAAACCACAGAGGACACAGAGGGCACGGAGAAATAAAATTAAGAGATTTTGGATTATCGAGTGGAAGCACACTCTGTCAGAGATTGCTGTTCTGGGGGTTGGGGATTGGTATTATTAGCTACTAATTCAATTTCTCCGGTTGCAGCAATAGTCAATCTTTGTGCTTCAATAATTTGCTGCGGTTTGTTAACGCTATGGAAATTAATTATTTTCTGCGTTGGTTGAATTGAAATATTGCGTGTATCTTGCCATAGGTTTTGACCGATGAGTGGTTGAGATGGATTTTCGGGTAGTCCACCTTTTCCTTTGATGACGAAGCGATTTTTTAGGGATACGCTGCAACTAGCTACAATTGGCTGTATGACAGAATTTTTATTGTCGGGTAAACGTAATAATGCTTGCGATGGGTCTGCATCGGGGTCTTGAATTTCGACTACACCGTTGCTTACACCTCCACCGGAAGCAGTAATATCGCTTTTTGGAGTGAGGATTGGACGAAATTTAGTACCAATTATAGCTTGAGCGTTGATTGTAATTTTACCACCCGAACTATTTGCTGCATTCGCATTGGCGGTAATATCGCTGTTCTCGATGGCGACTAACATGTAGCTACCAATATCAATGTTACCGCCTTTGAGACTAGTTTGGGCATTCGCGCTAATTTGACTGTTTTGACGGAGTTGGAGATTTTGCGATCGCACTACAATATTTCCCCTATCTCCGGCGTTTGTATTTGCAGTAATTGTGGCTTGATTTTTGAGTAAAATTGTCGGTGCATTAAGTTCAATACTACCAGCAGCACCCGTTCCTGGAGGTGCTATGCTTGCTTGGCTAGGAAAGTTACTAACGCTAATTGTCGCACCATCTAGGATATTTAATACATTGGCAGTAACTGTAATTTGCCCACCTTCACCACTTCCTCGAATTGCACTGGCAAACAACCCACTTTTACTATCTGCATCGAAACCAGTTAATTCGATTGTATTTGCGATAATGTCCAAGTTTCCTGCATCCCCGTCACCAGCAGTCGAAGCAGAAATTTGCCCCCCATCACTAACCCGTAGATTCCCCGTTTGAATCCGGAGATTTCCACCTCGACCATTTTCGGTCGCCAACTTATTTGGGAGGCTGTTAAAAACAGTAGTGGCAATAAGACTCGAACCAAATGGTGTTCCACCTTGAACATCGATATTTTGGGCTTGAATTTGTAAGTCTCCAGCTTGTCCTAATCCAAAAGTATTCGTATATACTTGACCGCCGTCAACAATTTTTAAATTATTGGTTACAATTGCTAAATTTCCACCTTTTCCAGTTGCACCAAATCCAACCGGGGTGAAGAGTCCGCTGGGTCCCAATGGGTCAAAAAATCCTTGAATTTCTATATCTCCAGTTTTTACAGTCAAACTTCCAGCATTCCCACTACCGAAAGTTCCAGCAGCAATCTGAGCGCCATTGCTAATTTGTAAAGTTGGAGTTTCAATGCGGATATTACTGCCATTACTAGTGGCATTTTTATCTGATTCTCCAAATATACCACTAAAAATAATATTTTCAGGTGGGTTGAAAACAGCACCTTGGAGACGTAACGATTCACTAGCAAAAACATTCAATTCACCACCACCACCAGTTCCCAAAGTATCGCTGAAAATTACTGAACCATTGCTAAGGCTAATATTAGCACCGTGAAGTTGAATATTTCCGGCTTTGTTACCGCTAGCATTCACTGAAGCTGCATTAACAAGGTCAATATTACTGTAATTAATTCCTTCTGTGGGTTGAAACTGTATACCGCTACTATTAGTTAACTTTACTAAACCTCGATTCACCGACCATAACTCGATATTGCCTTGGGGAGAACTAATATTTCCACCATCAACCAATATTTTGCCGCCAACAAGTGCTAGAGTTTGACCTGTGGGATTTACAAAGCTTAGTCCTGATGGATTGTTACTCGAATCGCGTGAAAAATCTTCATTTAATATCACCTTATTTCCCGCACCGCTAACAGTGATATTACTGTCAGGATTCGACCCAAATTGCAATCCCAAAGGAACGCTGATAGTTAAAATTGGGTTAGCAGTCGGATTTATAGCACTAAATTCTGTACCATCGCTCAACTTAACACTATCTGCTGTACTGCCAATAAATCCACCTCCCATATCTAATTTGGCATTTGCACCAAAAATGATTCCCGCAGGATTAATCAGATATAGGTTGGCATTACCTGGAGTTCGGCTATTTGTGAGAATAGTTTGGATAGTACCATCGATTTGCGATCGCGTTCCTCCCGTAACCCGCGTTATGATATTTTCAATCCCCGGACTGTAGATAAATCGTGCAGTATCACCAGCTTGAACCGAAAATGAGCCAAAGCTGTGAAACAAGTTTGTACCATTATTAGGCTGTAAACCTCCTGTAATATCAAATATATTTTCAGAACTGTTTGATACTGCGGTAGGCAAAGTTCCATCCGGGGTAATTTGTGTTTGAGCAAATACCCGTAATGGTGCGGTAAATAATAGATATACCAGGAGAAACAGTTGCAACTTGGTATATTGATTTTGAGTTAAGAGTATTAGACTCTTCATTGTTAAAAGCCGAAATTAGTAAGATAATGCATCCACCATATTAACTTTATATACTTTTGGGGGGTGGGTAATTACGAGGAATTGATGAAAGCTGCTTTAGTTAACTCTGTGTTCTGTGTGCCTCTGTGGTATATCATTCCGTAGCTTTTGCGTAAGTCCTATCTTATTAGACCAAGAAAAAATATTGTCGAGCATTTGCCTCGCTCATATGACGCTTGCTATGGTAATGTCTTTATGTACTTTTTTCAAAGGAGAACGATTGTGGAAGAATTAGTCAAACAAATCAGCAGCCGTACTGGAATTTCCGAAGACCAAGCAAGACAAGCGGCTACTATGGTTATTTCCTTTGCCAAAACTAAATTACCTGAACCAATTGCATCTCAACTAGAAAATGCCCTGAATATGAGTTCTGCTGCAAGCACTGCCCAGCAAGTACAAGACCAACTTGGTAATTTGGGTGGATTATTTGGTGGCAACAAATAATCAACTGTAAGTAAAAATATCTGCACCCCCTATTATTTGGGAGTAGGATTAGTTCCCTACTACTCCTGTTACAAAAAATACATCGGGATGCATGAAAGCCTTGTCTTTTTAAAGCAGGGATGAAATGCGACTCGCGCAGTTTACCCTGCGGGAAGCCGCAAAGCGTCTATAACTGCATTGCTGTATTTTTATTTATTTTGGGAGTATGCTTTACACCAAGCATGGTAGTATAAGATGAGGAGGACAAGACCATGCTAGTGTTTGAATTTAAGGCTTATGGGAAATCAAATCAGTTTGCAGCAGTAGATGATGCTATTCGTACCGCGCAATTTATCCGCAACAGTTGTATTCGGTTGTGGATGGATAATAAAGGCACGCTTAAGAACGATTTGCAGAAATATTGCGCTGTGTTAGCTGAGAAATTCCCATTTGCTTGCGAACTAAATTCAATGGCTAGACAGGCTTCGGCCGAACGTGCATGGTCGTCAATTTCTAGATTTTTTGAGAATTGTAAACAAGGAGTTCCAGGTTTAAAAGGATACCCAACATTTCAGAAAGATTGCCGTTCGGTTGAGTATAAAACTTCAGGCTGGAAGCTAGATGATAATCGTAAAATTATCACCTTTACCGATAAAAAAGGCATTGGTCGCTTAAAACTCAAAGGTACTCGTGATTTGCATTTCTACCAAATTGACCAAATTAAACGAGTCAGATTGGTTCGTCGTGCGGACGGTGTGTATGTCCAGTTTTGTATTCAGGTAAATAGAACTGAAGTTATAGAACCATCGGGAAACACCATTGGTCTAGATGTTGGGTTAAAACAATACTACACCGATTCAAATGGTGTTTCAGTCGAGAATCCAAGATTCCTCTGCAAGGGAGAAATATCATTAAAGCGATCGCAACGTCGTGTTTCGAGAAAGTTAAAAGGTTCCAAAAACAGAGGCAAAGCTAAGACTTTTTTAGGAAAACGCCATCTCAAAATAAGTAGG
>JANNFJ010000785.1:0-1792 GCA_031379725.1 Calothrix sp. OTE_75_metabat_31 | reverse complement strand
CAGACGAATGTATTCCGTTAGCCATTCATACAATTCTTGTTGGGGTTCGGTTAGTCTTTCCATAAAATTTTTAGGGACATAAAATAGTACTTTTCTAAGAACATAATTACTAAATAAACTACCATTAACACCATAGTTTTTGAATATTAATTTAAAAATTTAAGATTTTTGATTCGAGTTAGAACTAAAAAGTGGAGTGAGAATAATTACGCTTATTCTAAATTTTAAACCTAAATCTCAAATTTAAAACTAAAAAATTAAAGTTTCTCTGCACCTAAAAGACTTGCAAGCAGAGCTTTTTGAGCATGCATTCGATTTTCAGCTTCGTCCCAAATCCGCGATTGCGAACCTTCCATAACGGCATCGGTAATTTCTTCACCGCGATGCGCTGGTAAGCAATGTAGAACAATTGCGTCACGGTCAGCCAGACTTAATAATTGTTCGTTGATTTGATAGGGTTGAAAAATCGGCATTCGGTCGTCGGCTTCTTCTTCTTGACCCATACTTGCCCAAACATCGGTGTAAAGGACATTTACGCCTTTTACAGCCGCCTCTGGGTCATTGGTAATGCTAACTTCAGTCTGGTTGAATTGTGCTAAGACACGAGCTTGTTCAACAACTTTAGCATTTGGTTCATACCCAACGGGCGTGGCAATTCGTACGTTCATTCCAGCTAAAGCACAACCTAGCATCAGCGAATTAGCGACATTGTTGCCATCACCGACATATGTCAAGGTTAATCTTGCTAAATTACCGAAACATTCTTGAATAGTCATCAAATCGGCTAAAATTTGGCAAGGATGCTCTAAATCGGTTAAAGCGTTAATAACAGGGATTTTGGCATAATTTGCAAATGTTTCTAGTTCTTGCTGGGCAAAAGTCCGAATTGCCAAAATATCCAAATATCGGTCAAGTACCCTTGCGGTATCTTCTATGGGTTCCCCCCGACTTACTTGGGTAACATTGGGGTTAAGGTCAATTACCTGTCCCCCCAACTGATACATTGCTACCGTAAAGCTGACCCTTGTACGAGTCGAAGCTTTTGAAAACAGCAATCCCAATACTTTATTACACCTCAACTGCAACCGCTGCGATTTGAGATGAGTTGCCATTTCGAGGAGTTCTTGCAATTCCTCCGGAGTCAAATCTGCCAAACTCAATAAATCTCTGCCAATTAACGCTGCCATTGCTTTTATTTAAGGAACAGTAATATCTTCACGCTGCCATATCCAGCCGATAAGCGAAAACAGCATTTTCAAAATTTAACAGATGCTTTTGTGTCAAGCCAAGATTGACAGCGATTTTTAGTCAATTGAAGCATATATTGCCGTAGGGGCAGTTAGGTATCGTGTTCCTACAGTTTGGTCTATTTACCTAAAAACTGCTGTCACAGATTATTTGTATCAGCATAACCACAGTTCTTGCGCCTGCGAAATCACTCTCTAGATAGAAAAATACTGCTTTGCCGTAAATTCAACTATCTCAGGGCATGGAATAAAAATATTTTTTTTAATTATGACTTAGCACTTGCCATGTAAGTTATTTATGGTAAGATTAGAAGTTGTTTGCGGCAATAAGCCCAAATGCCCGCCGGCATAGCACAGTGGTAGTGCATCCGACTTGTAATCGGAAGGTCGTTGGTTCAAATCCTACTGCCGGCTTTTGTTGTACGCCCCACGGTGTTAAGAAAGGGGACAATCCAAACGTACAGTTAAAGCAATAGAAAAATCACCGAAGTTTGATTTTTTGGTTTAAATTTAGGGTAACCGTAGGGGCGGGGTCTCCCCGCCCT
>JANNFJ010000829.1:0-7247 GCA_031379725.1 Calothrix sp. OTE_75_metabat_31 | reverse complement strand
GCTGGTTCCGCATACCCCGTGCTTTTTGGCATTACCTTTACACCAAAAGTCAGCGGTATTTTAGTCGGATTGTTGGGATTAGGTGGAGCAGTTTACATGGCTATGAATATGGTCATGCCAACTTGGGACACTTTTATGCAGCAACAGGCAAAGCAAACCGATTTGCAAACTCAAATTCAGCAGAAAAAAGCCAGCATTGCTGATATTCCCAAGGTCAAGGAAGAACTAGCCAAAACCAAAGTCCAACAGGCACAGGTGCTAGGGCTATTTGCCAACGAAAAAACCTTGGATACATTGCTCATCGATTTAAACCGCTTGGTGGAGTCGGGTAACGGTTTGTTACCAGCGAACGCAGTCAAAGCCAAACTCAAGAAGTTCGCACCGGATGCTCAAAGAAACGAAGTCATTAACGACGGTTCTTTTGGAGCATTGGTTAATGGCAAGTTGAAACGTACCAAAATTAGCATCGAAATTTCTGGTACTTACGAGCAAACCCAAGCAATTCTCCGAAATATCGAGCGATTGCAACCGCTGCTACTAGTTAAAGAGTACCAATCAACACTACTAGCAGAAGAAGCAACAGATGCATTGGGGAAAACCATACGTCGAATTGGGCCAGTACCAATCACTACATCCTTCCAGTTACAGGCACTAATGCCACTGACACCGGAAGAAATTGCCGCAGCTGCGAAAGCTGCGACTCCTGATCCTGCTGCAACTCCTAAATAGGGTATCTCGTAGCATAAGCGTCTCGCTTGTGCAGTCAAGAAATATCATCCGCAGCATAAACATCTCGCGTATACTTAGTCAAACAAGATACTGCGAGCCAGTAAGCTCCTATTCCCTAATTCCGTATCGGTGGTGACAAACCGGGAAAAAGGTCAAATTGTTACAGCGATTTTAGTTTTTCAAGAAAAACTAACTACACAAAATTACACAAACGTTGATATCTATCAGGTGAGGAATGAGCGGTGAAACTTCACGGTAATAGTTTTATATATGGCGCAGCCATTGCAATATTGGCAGCACAACCAGTTTGGGCACAAACGGCTCAAGTTACAGGAGTGCAGGTAAAACAAGTTGGGGATGGAATCAACTTAGTTTTGGATGCATCAGCAGGCGATCGCGCTCAAGTTTTTACGACTAAACGCGGCAATGATTTAGTTGCCGATTTAATTAATACGCAACTACGTCTACCACAAGGAAACACATTTCGTCAAGAGAACCCCGCCCCTGGTATCGCCTCGATTGTGATTAATCAGCTTGATGCCAATAGCGTCCGCGTGATTGTAACTGGTAATAAAGGTACTCCAGGTGCCCAGCCTGTGACACGAGGTAGCAGCGGACTAACTTTAAGCTTTATACCTGGGGATGGTACAGTTGCTGCTGCGCCTCCTGTAACTGCTCCCACTGCCCCTGTTGCCCCTTCTGCTCCTATAGGCATCAGTCAGCAGCCAGCACCTGCCGAGGGACCCGGACAGCCTTCTAGTGGGGCACCGCCCTTTTTGCCCCGTGCGGTGGCTCCCCCAGTGGGAGATATTGCCATTTCGGCGATTGATGCTTCTCCGAGTGTGATTGATTTGGGCACGCAAGAGCGAGTACCCCGCTTGGTATTGCGTGATGCACCCGCAAGGGAAGTTTTGTCCCTGTTGGCTCGCGCTGCAGGTCTAAATTTAGCTTATGCAGGAGGAGAAGAACAGAAAGACGGTACAAGCGGTAGCACTTCTGTATCTCAGACCAATACTGGCAGTACTGAAAAAGTAGTCTATCAAAAAATATCTATAGATATACAAAACGAGCCAGTACAAGACGTATTTAACTACGTTTTGCGCCTGAGTGGTCTGGAAGCCAGCCGCAGTGGGCGCACAATTTTTGTAGGGGCTAAATTACCAAATTCGACTCGTGATGTGGTTGTGCGTAACCTGAGACTAAATCAAGCATCCGTGCCAGATATCTTAAGGGTTTTAGTTAATTTGGGGGCAGAGAGTGCTGTAAATGCTGAACAAAAGACAACTAGGGTAACAACGGAAGTCGTAGGTAAAGATGATAAGAATAAAAAAGAGAATGAAGATACTGCTCTTACCGCTCAACGTATAAACTTTACTGATTCAGTTCCCATCCTTCGTGGCTTACAAGTATCGGGTGATGTGCGAACAAATACGATGACCCTGATTGGTCCTCCCAAGCTAGTTGAAATGGCAATGGCTCAAATTCTTCCGCTTGATCTTCGCCGTCGTCAAGTGGTTGTTAATGTGAAAATTATCGATGTCAACCTCTTAAATACAAAAGACTCTAACACCAGCTTTTCCTTTGGTATTGGCAATAACTTCTTCACTAGTGACGGTGGTGCAGCATCTTTCAACTTTGGTGGCTCCAGACCAGCTACTAGTGCTGAAGCAAGAAACAGTATAACCAGTACACCAGTCATCACTAACCCGATTACAGGAGCGCCTTTCGTTAATCCAAATAGCTTTGTACCTATTCCAGGAACTACTCCAGGTACGGTAGTCGTAGACCAGAACGGTAATCTCACTAGAGTTGAAAATCCAGGAAGTGGCTCCTTCTATCAGCCCATTACACCTGATAGTAATGGAAATCCCCTACAACCAGGTTTCAGCAATATCACTCCAGCAACCGATAATGTCATCACAAGGAATGCTGATGGCACATCGAGCATTGCACGAGGTACTTTAGGCACAGCTACTACCTCTTTACCAACTTTATTTCAGTTTCCTAAACGTTTTCTGGCTAATTTACAGGCTCAGGTACAGAGTGGAAATGCAAAGATTTTGACAGACCCAAGTTTAATTGTGCAAGAAGGTCAAACAGCTGATGTTATGTTGACCCAAGAAGTCGTGGGCAATATTGAGAGGCAAATCACTCGTGGTGATGGTACTTCCTCAGAAACAGTTACGGCTAGAAAAGAAACCGTAGGTTTGACTCTGGCTGTGAAAGTTGACCGAATTGATGACAATGGTTTTGTTTCTGTCTCAGTAGCTCCCACTGTCTCATCTCCTCAAGCCCCGGCAAACATTAATACGGGTAATGGTAGTCAACAAATATTTTTGGTTTCTAAACGCTCCCTTACTTCTGGCTTAATCCGCTTACGAGATGGTCAAACATTGATTTTAAGCGGTATCATCCAAGACCAAGACAGAACATCAGTTTCTAAGCTTCCCATATTAGGCGATATTCCTCTTATTGGCTCTCTATTTAGAAGAACAAACAAATCTAATCAGCGTAATGAGGTAATTGTTTTGCTGACTCCACAAATTTTGGATGATTCCGAACGTTCTTCCTATGGTTACAACTACAATCCCAGCCCCGAAGTACGGGGAATTCTCGAACGTGGTGGTTTGAAGGTTCCCAGGAAGTAAAGTTTAATTCGGCGCTATTCTCATAGAATCGCACTTCAGCTTTTGTTAAAACGTTCTCGGATATTGTTGGCGAATTATAAAGAGGGCTATATCCTTCGTTTGCCCGAAATACCGCCGCCACCATAGAATGGTGCGGCTACACCAACGAAGCCTGCCTCTGCAGGCTTTGTTTTTATTTACACTGACTGCTTATAGCCTTCAATAATCTATAACCGAATTAAATCGTTGGAACCATTATCCCGCCTGGGATTGAAAATCCCAGCCTCATAGCATAAGTCCGTTAAAACGGACTATCAAAAAAATCCAGTCAGATTTATCTGACTTTCGCTATCAGACAACGGTTTGCAACCGTTGGCGGGATAATGGCGCAAACCCAAGGCTTTAATGCCGTCAATGATTTTAATATCCTACGAATTGACAAACAATATTCGCGTGTGGGGGAAGATTTGGATGCAGAATACAGATGGTTTGTTTGGCACACGAGATTGTCGGGCACGATGTATCGTGCCCCTACGGTTCCGTCAAAAATGCGATTAATACTAAAAAAATCGAAAACTTAACTTACTGTAATAATAGAATATCAACTCCCAAAAACTGAGCGCTTGCACCCAAAGCTGCATCTGCTGTTACCAACCTTATATTATTCTGGGATGCAACAGCCAAATGCAAAGCATCAAGTGTACGCAGTGGTGTTGTAAACCGACTAATCCACTCACGCGCTAACTGGTAATGAATCATTTCAATGGTAATACAAGTATAAAAACCGCTATTTATATCAGCTTGAAAACTTTGGACTATAGCTGTTGCATCATCTTGAGATATTTCACGCATTCTAACCCGACGCGATAATGCAGAAATCAGTTCCACCTCAACTAATTGGCTCAAAGCAAGTTCGCTTTCACTCAGCATTAGTTCCTGAACCGTGTCGCTTAATGCCTCTGCCCAATATAAGGGAGCGAGAATACTTGTATCCAGATAAATCAATTGCGCTCCTCAACACGTGCATTCACTACAGTGGCACTTAAAGATTCTCCCTTAACAGCAAGTGCATCCCGAAATTTTTTCATGTCAGCTAAACGCTGTTCTTTTTTTTGCGGAGGAACTAAACGAGCTACAACTTGATTTTGCTCTAGCAAGATGACTTCCTCTCCCTTAGCTACTTGCTCTAAGAGATTTTTAAGATTGATCGCTGCTTCTTCAACGCTAATTTTTAACACTATGGCTGCCCTACAATTTTGGCGTAGATTATCGCCGCAATAAAATTTAAGATAATTCTATTATATGCAGGCTAGAGTGTTGATTTTGTGTGAATTTACCAGAAAACTGTTCATACTATTCTTGTCGAACCAAGCCTGCGGAGGCAGGCTTTGTCTCTATTAGCCCCAGGCTTACAGCCTGCGGGCGGGATAATGGTGCAAACCCAAGGTTTTAATGCTGCAAATGGTTTTAGTTTTAATACTATACAAATAAGATTTCTCATCTAGCCTAATAGTCTCGCGTAAGGGCGGGGGAACCCCGCCCCTACAGTCTATGGGACGACGAAATTTATTTATGCAAGGGGCAATACGCCTCAATCGCCAAAACACAAATTTCCGGCTTCTCGTTTTTCGATAAGAAATGAAACACCCCAGGGTTAGGGTAGGGTTCCAAATTTTTGAGTAACGAGAGTAATTTTCATATTTTTGATTGATAGCGCAGTGTAAATCTCCCCCTGACTCCCCCAACCTCTCAGCAAAAATGCCTTAAATCTTAACTTTCGGCAGCAACTTTACAGAAATTATGATTATTTTTTAGGCAGATTAGTAATTCAAATTAAAAACTCGACTATTTCGCAATAAACCCTAATAAAAACTTATCATCTGCCCAGTATTTAACCCCGACACCCCCCTTTTTTTCCGTTTTTCCTTGAAAATTGCCCTTGTTCACCCCCTTTGGCAGCGATCGCAAGGGTTGTGACTAGGTATTTTTTCCTATTTTTTGCCAATTTTTGAGCCACACTTGACCCCTTTCGGTAGAAAAAATCCTGAAAACTATATAAATTAATGGTTTCATCTGTTCACTTCTGGCAGATAGACCTTAGAATGATTCATTGAAAAGTCGAACTGATAGGAGTCGCAGCGATTTGTAGCATGAATACTCCTAAAGGTAGACTTTGTAAATCTCCTCACAGAGATTTTAGTAAACAATCATCGGGGTGCTTTTGGCAGTCCCAAGTAAATTTCAAGGAGTTTGACATGAATAAAGGCGAATTAGTTGATAAAGTTGCAGAAAAAGCTAGCGTTACCAAAAAGCAAGCTGATGCAGTTTTGAGTGCAGCCCTAGAATCTATCGTTGAAGCTGTTTCTGAGGGTGACAAGGTGACTTTGGTTGGTTTTGGTTCGTTTGAATCACGCGAACGTAAAGCCCGTGAAGGACGCAACCCCAAAACGAACGAAAAAATGGAAATTCCCGCTACCAAAGTCCCTGCATTCTCCGCTGGGAAGCAATTTAGAGAGCGGGTAGCTCCCCCAAAAGTTTAGATTCTGTTAGTTTTGTGGAATATCGCAGGATAGTTTCTGGAGTAAGGATTTAATGCGGCAGCAAGCACATGGAGGCAATTTAGTTTGGGCAGCAGTGCTAGCTGGTTGCCCTCCTAGTGCAATTTTGGATTTTTCTGCCAGTATCAGCCCGTTGGGGCCGCCAGAAAGCGTTTTAGCTGCTCTTGGCTCCCAACTGGGTACTATTCGTAACTATCCCGACCCCGATTGCAGCGAGTTGAAAGTTGCCCTTAGTGACTTTCATCAACTGCCTTCGGACTGGATTCTGCCGGGAAATGGCTCGGCGGAATTACTTAGTTTAGTAGGTAGAGATTTATCGCAGTTAACCACAATTTTAATTACTCCAGCCTTTGGCGATTATTATCGGGCACTTGCTGCCTATGATGCGAAAGTGTTGGAGTTTTCTTTGTTGGGTCAGGGGTTAGGGGTCGAGGGTAGGGGTCAGGGCACGATGTATCGTGCCCCTACAGTGGTTATGAATAATTTGTCATCAATTATTGACAACGGACTTTTGACAACGGACAAAGGAATTATTTTCAATAATCCTCATAATCCGACGGGAAGACTATTTAGACGCGATGATATTTTGCCTTACTTAGAAAAATTCGCTTTGGTGGTAGTTGATGAAGCGTTTATGGACTTTTTGCCACCTGATCAAGAACAAAGCCTTGCAGAGTATGTACAGGATTATCCAAACTTAGTAATATTGCGATCGCTAACCAAATTTTACAGCCTACCTGGTTTGCGGCTAGGTTACGCTCTGGCACACCCCGACCGCTTGCAGCGTTGGCGTGCTTGGCGCGACCCTTGGAGTGTCAATGCCCTGGCAACGATAGCCGGAGTAGCTGCGATCGCAGATAAAGATTTTCAAGCTAAGACCTGGAAATGGCTACCCGATGCCCGAAATCAACTTTTTGAAGGGTTGTCTAAAATACCTGGCTTGCAGCCTCTTCCAGGTAGCGTTAATTTTTTATTAGTGCAATGCGAGCATTCCTGCGTAGAATTACAGCAAAGGTTACTTAAACAGCACCAAATATTAATCCGTGATTGTCAAAGTTTTAGCGAATTAGGCGATCGCTTTTTTCGAGTTGCCGTTAAAACACCTGAAGATAACGAACGTTTGTTGAAAGCTTTGAAGGAGTAGCAGTAAAGAAAGCATCTTGCATCGCCAGTCTTTAATGTATAAAAAAGCTAATTAATTAGAGATTTATCGACTGCTTTATAGCCCGTATAGGGTTGTAAACCGAATGGCACTAAGTTAAGACACAGCCCTTGCCCTGACTGCTTCCCAGGCTCCGCCTGGGAACCCCTTGCTGGGAGGCTCTGCCTCCAG
>JANNFJ010000826.1:0-5452 GCA_031379725.1 Calothrix sp. OTE_75_metabat_31 | reverse complement strand
TCTTCACTCAACTCTATTGGTTTTCAACCTACATTTACGGTCAGATTTTCTTGTGCTGCGTCCTCTTGAAAACCTAAACGACTACGTTCTTGCCAAAATACAGCTTGTAATTGTTCCATGTAAGGCAATAACAACTCTTTCTCCTCTTGGGTGACGCGACTGAGGATTTCCGAAGTCAAAACTTCGCACCACTTTTGGGTCATTTCCCATTTAATATTTACCCCTTCTACAACCATCGCGCACAAAGGCAACAATTCCTGCTCAATTGGGGCAATATTATCTTCCAAAAAGCACAGCCATAGGTAAGCTTGAAACATATTTAAATCGCGCAAACACGAGTGCATGACATTTGCATCGCTCAAAGTTCCGCGACGACTGCGATGATTAGGCAATAACTCAAAAAGTCGCTGATAAATAGCTTCGGCTATTTCGGGTGCGGCTGGTAGCATCCGTTCTACCAAATTGAGTTTTGTTCCCCCAAGTTCATGCTTTGCAGCTGCCACACAAACTCGCTGCCACGGCATTGCGACTTGTTCTTCGATAAACCGTAGGTATGGGGCTAGCAAGGTTTGTTCGATTGGTTGAAGCTTCTTGAGGATTAATTTGTTACAAAAGTTTATTTGCGTCGTCATGAACCCCAAAGAACGCCAGTCCTTAGATACCATATGTTGCTCTTGAAACATCAGTAATGTTGGTTCAAGTGCGTATGCCAATTCTGTAATGGCTGGCATTCCTAAAGCTGCAAGCGATTCTCCTGGATTGGTGGCAGTTTCGGTTAACGATTGTTTTTGGTAAATTTCGAGTAATTTTCGATAGACGCGAAAGGCAAATTGTGTAATTCGTCGGGCTTCGTTTAAATCGAGAATATTCGGTATATAAGCGTAAAGAGTTTTTGTTTGAATCCATGCCATTTGGCAGTTGACATTTAAAATATTTTCTTTCATTTTTGCCGCAGTCGAGGCACGACCTTGGGCGGAGGTAACTTGCAAGAGCAAATTATCCGATGATGTACTATTCAAAGATAGTGAAGATAAATCAAGTTTGTAACGTCCCGCCCAAAGGTTGACTAGGCGTTCAACCGACGGATTGTTGATTAATTGAACTGTTGTAAGCATATATTTTTCCCTTAGCTGGTTATTTTAGATTAGATTCTTGTTTTGATATAAATATATAAGTGTAAATTTATCGTAAAACTGACAAAATATAAGTAAGTTAAATAACTTATCCGGTATTGTATATTTTTAATAATCTTTCTTGCCTGCAAGGCGCAGGCTACGCCTTAGCTTGCTTCTTTGCAGGAGTACAAAAATATGCAGGGGTAGTCCTATATAAAAATAAGCACATAGATGGATGCTTATCAATATTTACTTGTATAACGTTATTAGTGGAGATTATACCTAAACTACGATGGTTCTATTTGCATTGTAATTGTTTATCCATAGCTCTATGTCAAATTCACGGAAACTTTAACTCGAAATACCTAATATTTTACTTTTAAATACTGGATCAAAAGGGTTTTTAATAATAGAATTTATACAATAACCTGTATTATGAATATATGGATGTCATAAGTTATAAATCGTTAAGTTTGTCACTTTTAGAGGAATTAAGTAAATTTATTATTTTTTGTATAAAGTTTTACAGCTACTTAACAGTTGATAATACCAAAATTAAAGCAATCGATATTGAGCCTTAATTTATCATTTGTTCCAACCTTAGTTATTGTTACCAATGGACGATTGTATATAAAAAGGACAGTGTCTGTAAGTGCGAAACCATAGCGTAGTTAATTAGCTAATTTTTTTTACGCACAGGGTAAGAGTATTCCAATTAATAAAATATCCTTTTTCGATATCGTAGGATAGGTGTATCGCCTGTCCTAAACATATCTAGACAAGCGGGACACCTATCCTAGAGGATCATTTATTTCTTGGATTACTCTAAATCTGGCATTGCGTTAAAGCATCCTACGGCATATTTACTTTCCAAATTATAAGTTTACGTACTTTTTATTACATAATTAATCTTTATGTTTAGTTCTAAAATAACGTTTCCCGCCAATAAAAACGTAATAAACTATTTCATATTAGTAGTAAATGGATGAAGTTTTATGAATATTTATTAAAGTAGCAAATATTACTTTACAGGTAGTGCCTATAAGTTGTAAATAGCTGCCAAAAGATTGAAAATGATTGTTAATTAATGGATTTTTGAGCTTTTTACATAGCGATACCCTTATACTAGAGAAGGCATTATATTAAAAAAATAAGTAAATTATGTTGCCTCGGTATCAGTGCAGTGTCTGAACTCTTAAAACAATATTGCATATTGTGAAAAAAGGTTATAAATTATGGTTAAACTGTAGGCAAAAATGTTGAGCAATTTAAATTAGCTCAACATATATGTAAGTAGATATAACTAACTAACTAAAAATCTGTGGTAAAGCATAAATTATGTATTTATCCGCAATAAAAAATATTATTGATTGTTTTAGCAATTAATAAAAAGTGTAAATCTTTAATTATTTGTGTTTATTGCTTAAACTACGTAAATCTTACTAATAATCGACTTTCTTCAATCTTAAAAGGAATTAAGGAACGATTAAATATACTGGTATTTATTTAGCAGCATAAAATGCTCATAGACCTTGTTTTTAGAATGGTTTACACCTGAATCAATAATTTATCTGCTATTGCCAAAAACATAGTTGTTAAAATGAGAATAGCAGAGAAAATCAAATAGTAGTACATTTACTAAAAAAATATCACAATGGAGTCATTCTGGCGATGCAACTAGAGGATTTGGTAATAGTTAAAGAAATCGAAGACGAAGCTTGGGAAGCGCTAGAGAAATCGATAGTTTATTATCAAGGGCGACCGATTGGTACGGTAGCAGCCTACGACCCTACAATAGAAGCGCTTAATTACGACCAAGTATTTGTACGTGATTTTGTATCTTCAGCATTGATTTTTCTGATTAAGGGCAGAACCGATATCGTCCGCAATTTCTTGGAAGAAACCTTGAAGTTGCAGCCAAAGGAACGGCAACTTGATGCTTACAGACCAGCACGAGGATTGATGCCAGCTAGTTTTAAAGTTGTGTCAATCGAGGGAGAAGAGTATTTAGAAACTGATTTTGGCGAACATGCGATCGCACGAGTGACTCCAGTAGACTCTTGTTTGTGGTGGCTAATTTTATTACGTGCTTATGTTGTAGCGACTAAGGACTATTGTTTTGCCTCGCAACCCGAATTTCAAAAAGGGATTCGGTTGATTGTCGAGTTATGCTTGGCAAACCGCTTTGATATGTACCCGACACTGCTAGTACCCGATGGCGCTTGCATGATTGACCGTCGGATGGGAATTTTTGGACATCCTTTGGAAATCCAATCTTTATTTTACGCTTCATTGCGAGCAGCAAAAGAATTATTGGTTTGCGAAATGAACCAAGATATGGTTGCTGCAATCGATAATCGCTTACCACTTTTGTGCGCCCATATTCGCCAACATTATTGGATTGACATTAATCGTTTGAACGCGATTTATCGGTTTAAAGGTGAAGAATACGGCAAAGCAGCAGTAAATCTCTTCAATATCTATGCTGATTCTTTACCTTATTATGAATTAGACAAATGGCTACCAACAAATGGTGGTTACTTAGCCGGAAACGTCGGACCATCCCAGCTTGATACCCGCTTCTTTTCACTCGGCAACTTGATGGCGATTATTTCGGAACTAGCGACCGAAGAACAATCACAAAGTATCATGAATTTAATCGAAGAACGTTGGGATAATCTCATTGGTGATATGCCGATGAAGATTTGTTTTCCAGCATTAGAAGGTGAAGAATACCGGATTGTGACAGGTTGCGACCCCAAAAATATTCCTTGGTCGTATCACAATGGCGGTAGCTGGCCCGTTTTGATGTGGATGTTGGCAGCAGCAGCAGTGAAGACCAATCGGGTTGATTTGGCAAAAAAAGCGATTCAAATAGCACAACCACGCTTGCGGGCTGATGAGTGGGTCGAATATTACGATGGTAAGAAAGGACGATTGATTGGTAAACAATCTCGAAAATATCAAACTTGGACTATTGCTGGTTTCTTACTAGCCAAAGAACTTGTTGCAAATCCCGCACATCTACCGCTAGTTGGTTTCGACGAATTACCCCAAGAATTAGTTTCACGTGCCTGTGAGTTTGAAATTAAAACTCTCGATCCAAGATGTTAATAGGTTGGACTATAGTGCTTAATTAAAAATATCGGTAAGTTGGGTTGAGTACGTTGAGGTTACTTACCCAGCTTTTTAATTTTGACAAGTAGTGCTTTATGTCATTAATTTTGATGGTATATATTGTTGACCGTAGGTTAGGCGTCCCGCCTGACCCAATACTGCGTAGGTTTTGAAGTTTTCCCAAAATAGATCCACCATTATCCCCCGATAAGTTGGGGGACTTTGTAAGGCTTTTAGCCCCCCAAAATTAATGACATGAAGCAGTAGTACTCCATATCATTAATTTTGATGGTATATATTGTTGACCGTAGGTTAGGCATCCCGCCTGACCTGACTGCACAGGCGAGACGCCTATGCTACGACCCCCCAAAATTAATGACACGAAGCAGTATCTGGTTTTCAAGGAAAGGGTCAAAATTAAATTTATCCTGGCACAATCTGAAATTTAAAATTAAAAATGTCTTCTTCCCGTCAAATTGCCTATTATGCCCTGCGTGATGTTCACAAAGGTGCTTTTGTTGATGTTGCCCTTGACCGTATATTACAAAAAGTTAAATTATCCGACCAAGACCGCCGTCTTGTTACCGAATTAGTGTATGGGTGTGTACGTCGTCAGCGCACGCTTGACTTTATACTTGACCAAATTGGTAAGAAGCGATCGCACCAGCAACCCAAAGACCTCCGCACGATTTTGCATTTGGGATTGTATCAACTTTGCTTTGGACAGCGCATTCCGGACTACTCAGCAGTCAACACTACCGTTGAACTTGCGAAAACCAGCGGGCTGGAAAAACTTTCAGGAGTCGTTAATGGGATGTTACGGCAATATATTCGTTTGGTTAAGGGAGTAGAGGAAGACGAAAAAGATGTAGAGGGCAAGAAAAATAAGGAAAAAGATATTAATTCTTCTCCCCCCTCTCCCTTGTCCCCCCCCTCTCCCCCCTCTCCCTACTCGCCACATGCGACAACGGGGGGAACCCCCGCAACGCAGTGTCTCCTCCCTATTCCCCACTCCCTACCTCAATTAGAAAGATTGGGAATTTTACATAGCTTCCCCGACTGGATTATTCAGGTATGGGTAGAACAAATTGGTTTAGCGGAAACTGAGAAATTGTGCGAGTGGATGAACCAAACCCCGACAATTGATTTGCGGGTGAATCGACTGCGTGTTTCAATGGCCGAGGTCGAAAAGGGATTTGAAAATGCAAATGTACAATTTG
>JANNFJ010000805.1:0-2213 GCA_031379725.1 Calothrix sp. OTE_75_metabat_31 | reverse complement strand
CGTGCTTTCACCTGTAATAGTTGCTCTGAAAATGTTCTCACCTAAGTCAGGTCTGGGTATAAGTGAAAATAATGTATTGTATTTGATGTCAAAATTTTTAATCGTCTCGGCTTGAAACTCAGACCCGGTGGAGGCAATATTCACTTCGGAACTGCCAAGCGCAGAGGCACTTTGCAAGTTAAATCCGAAACCAATTACACTTAAGGCTAGCAGTATAAAAAATCTTATTTTGGAACTGATCATGATTTCCCCTTTTTTGGTATAAAAATACTTGGATTCAACCTATGCATTGCTAACGCTTTCATTCAAGAATACGTAAAAAAATTAGTCATGCCGTTAAGTTGCGATAAACATTGAGTAATATTACGTAAAGTAGCCGTATAGATTTATTTACCAATAGAATACAACTGTAAATATCACTCAAATAGACAATCTGTAATTATTGCTAATCTGAGTGTCATGAGCGTTTTTTGTATCTGAGCATCGGTTCTGGACACCTACAGGACGTGAATCCTAAATTTAAAATTCGAGTAAATGACATTGCCCGTGATTTCGCAACAAATGGTCGCACAACACCAAAGCTACCATTGCTTCCACCATTGGGACAGCACGAGGCAAAACACAAGGGTCGTGTCTACCTTTACCTGCTAAAAGTGTCTCTTCTCCTTCATTTGTAACGGTTTTCTGCTCTTTGCGGATAGTGGCAGTTGGTTTAAATGCGACATTAATAATGATATTTTCACCATTGGAAATCCCACCTTGAATCCCACCGGAACGGTTGGTTACGGTGCGAGTTTCGCCATTTTCATCGACGTAAAATTCGTCGTTGTGTTCAAAACCTGTTAGTAGAGTCCCACCAAAACCCGAACCAATTTCAAACCCTTTACTCGCAGGAAGCGACATTACACCCTTTGCGATATCTGCCTCAAGCTTATCAAAAACTGGTTCGCCCAGACCTTTGGGGACATTTCGGGCTACGCATTCCACCACTCCACCGATGGAATTTCCATCGCGTCCGATTTTCTCGATTAACTCAATCATTTTAATGGCACAATCGCCATCAGGACAACGAACAATGTTGCTTTCGACTTGTTCTAAAGTAACTGTCGCAGGATCAACGATGCCCTCTAAATTCTGGATACGCTTGACGTAACCAATAACTTCTATACCCGCAACTTGTCGAAGAATTTTTTTAGCGATCGCACCCGCAGCGACACGACCAATTGTCTCACGTGCCGATGACCTGCCCCCACCTTGCCAATTGCGAAACCCATATTTGGCATCATAAGTTGCATCGGCATGGGATGGGCGATATTTTACCGACATCTCGTCGTAATCTTGCGATCGCGTATCTTTATTGCGTACTAATATAGATATGGGTGTACCTAATGTCTTTCCCTCAAACACCCCAGACAAGATTTCGCACTTATCCTCTTCTTTACGAGGTGTCGTAATTTTACTTTGTCCCGGTCGTCGTCGGTCGAGTTCGACTTGAATTTCTTCGGCGGTTATTTCCAAACGTGGTGGACAACCATCGATGACAACTCCCACCCCACCCCCGTGAGATTCGCCAAATGTCGTGATGCGAAATAGATGTCCGAATGTATTGCCCATAGTAACCCCATCGCTAGGAATCTATATTTTACCGCGTGGTAGAGCGTAGGAGAATACCTTATTTTTTGTGTTTTAGGGAAAGTTAACTATAAATAAGTAGCTTATAACGTTTCCCAGAATTTATGATATAGGTAGGGACGCTCTTCTCCCCGCCCTTTCCATATATATTCATACATCTGCATATAAATAACGATTCATATGCGTTACTTCGGTTTGTTCGGGGTTCTCTTGGAAGCTTCGCAAACTTTGGAAAGACTCAGCTACTTTACCATCCGGAGTATAGCGCGTCCAGAGTCCGTGCCAATCGTGCAAGTGTTTGCCGCAGAAATTATGCCAATTTTGTTCTTGTAAATCCATCTAAATATAGCGATCCCAATATTCATTTCCAAAAATATCATAAACAAAAAGCGCCCCTCCCCGAAGGGAAAGGCGCTCATTATGTAAGCTAAGACTAAATCTTAACCGTTGATAGCAGGTGCGCTCATTGCAACAGGTGCAGCATCACCAGCAGCCAAGTCAAGAGGGAAGTTGTGAGCGTTGCGCTCGTGCATTACTTCCATACCCAAGTTAGCGCGGTTGATTACGTCTGCCCAAGTAGC
>JANNFJ010000799.1:0-1709 GCA_031379725.1 Calothrix sp. OTE_75_metabat_31 | reverse complement strand
CAGAATCCGGGTTTCTCAAAGAAACCCGGATTCTAGCGCCTTCGAGAAGGTCAAAATTAAAAATTAACTATGTACTTGCACTAAGTCCGGCAGGTAAGGTGCATATGTCAGGGCGCAAGGCCTTGCGCCCCTACGCTGATGTAAAATTGTTGTAGCTTACCTGATTGAAAAATGCGATATTAAAAGCTAAAATCTTAAAATTTAAATATTCATAATTAACATAATTGTAGTTAAGTAATCTTGGTAAAAATTAGTAGATAGTAAATAATACAAGTAAATAAATCAGAGATTTTTTTAATATAATCAAGGTAAAACATCAAGATATTATGGCATTTAGAATTCTGAGTTTAGATGGTGGAGGAATACGTGGAATAGTCGCAGCTAAAATGCTATCTGTAATAGAGAAAGAAATAAATCAGCCTTTGAATGAGTACTTTCACTTGATTGCTGGCACATCAACAGGTTCAATCTTAGCAGCTGCGATCGCTAGCGGACGTACTAGCCAAGATATTGTCGATTTATATCAACAAAAAAGCTCAATAATTTTTCCTTACAGAAAACGTTTTTCACTCCAGCGTATACCTTTATTACTCAAACATGGCATCTCAGCACCAAAATTTTCTGACCTTGGGTTGATTCAAGTTTTACAAGCCGCATTCGGCAGTACAATGCTTTTTGATATTACTTCAACGCAATTATTAATAGTTTCTTTCGATACAATCGAACGCGAACCAATCTTTTTTAAAAACTGGCGGCAAGATAAACAATACGGGAATGTTCCATTATGGGAAGTATGTGTTTGTTCGGCATCCGCGCCAACATATTTCCCTGCACATAAACTCGATAAACGTATTAACGGAACAGTTCAAGATGCCTATCCCGAAGCTATTATTTTAGATGATGATGCCGCTTCAGTGGATAATGTTTATAACAAAATGAAAATTAGTATCATTGACGGGACAGGAAGCGGTCAAACCAGAACTATAAAAGAGTATGTGGGTTTAACTCGTCAAGCATCTGTATATCCAGCTTGGGAAAAAATGCCCGATAAAACTTCTATTTACTCGTTGAAATCAATGTATTCAGCTATCGATGGTGGAGTTGCTGCTAACAACCCTTCGAGTTGCGCGATCGCCGAAGCATTAAGATTAGGATATTCTGCCAAAGATATTAGCGTGCTTTCGATTGGCACAGGTGAACGCACGCGGATAATTCCTTTCAATAAAGCGCAACATTGGGGTTTAATTGAATGGGCACAACCGCTAATTGGTATACTCTTTGATGGTTCTTCGGAAGTTTACGAATATATTACTAAACAGGTAGTTCATAAACGGTTATTACGATTACAATTTAAACTTGACCGCGAACTTACAGGAAAAAAATTGAGTGACGATATCGATGATGTAAGTACAGAGAATATTAACAATCTTCTCGAAGCAGCGCAAGTTTATATGAAGCAGCCAAAAATTAAAGCTGCATTGCAAGATTTCTTACGGGTTAGCGAGTAGGCGCGGTTTTATAAAAATTTTTGATTGCCGTATAAGTTTAGTAGTGAACCTGCCCGTAGAGGAGGAGTGATTGCAATACTGCTAAGGGGAAATTAGAAACCCGGTATCTTGAAGATACCGGGTCAATACTGCGTAGGTTTTGAAGTTTTCCCAAAATAGATCCACCATTATCCCCCGATAAGTTGGGGGACTTTGTAAGGC
>JANNFJ010000796.1:0-5389 GCA_031379725.1 Calothrix sp. OTE_75_metabat_31 | reverse complement strand
AAAGCGGTTCCATCTACTTTGTTTTATCTTCACCGCTTGTTCCCACAAGTCCAGTCGCTGAGTTTTTACGTTATCATCCACCAGGTGTGGCAGATGTAGCGTTTGCAATCGACGATATTGAAAACACTCTAGCACGCGCTCAAATGCAAGGAGTAAGAGTCTTACAGCCGATTTATAAATATAAAAATAATGGTGTTTTCTTTAAATGCAGCAAAATCGCTGCTTGGGGTTCACTGTCACATACCCTAATTGAGAGAGTGGGGAGTGGGGAGTGGGGAGTAGGGGAAGACAGGGGGGACGGGGGAGACAGGGGAGACAGGGGAGACAAGGGGGACAAGGGGGACAAGGGGGACAAGGGAGAAAATTCTTCCTCATTCTCATCTTCCCCCTCTTCCCCCTCTTCCTCTACTCCCCTAACTAGCATCGACCATATCGTTTTAAATGTCGCTGCTGGTGAATTGGAACATGCTGTAGCTTGGTATGAAAAAATTCTCGATTTTCAGCCGCAACAAATGTTCAATATTCAAACTGAATATTCGGCGTTGCATAGTCGGGTGATGATTTCCGATAATAGTCAAGTTCAGATACCAATTAACGAACCAGCTACTCGTAATTCGCAAATCCAGGAGTTTTTGGATTCTAACCAAGGTGCTGGAATTCAACATATCGCCTTGCGATCGCACAATCTCATTGAGGCTATTGCACAATTTCGGACTCACAACCTACCTTTTCTCGCAGTTCCCAATACATACTACTCGCAACTTGTCAATCGTCCCGGTTTTCCACTTTCTCCAACCGATATGGATGTGATCGCCAAGCAGGAGATTTTGGTTGATTGGCAGAAAAATTCCCCTTCGGCGCTTCTGCTGCAAATTTTTACTCAACCCATTTTTAGACAACCGACTTTTTTCTTTGAATTTATCGAACGTCGCAACCTCGCCCAAGGCTTTGGGGAAGGTAATTTTCGCGCTTTGTTTGAAGCTATCGAACGCGAGCAACTTAAACGCGGTAGTTTAAAAGGGAGTAAGGAGTAAGAAGGGAAAATAGAAAAGAGTCGGGAGGCACAATTGAAGGAGAGAAAACAATACTGCTAGTGCCATATTCTTATCGCTACTCCCCACTCACTACCCCTTACTCCCTTTCAAAATACAACTACAACTGCAATAATTTTTATATAGCTACTAACTTTTAACAAACATAATGTTAAGAATTATTACAGACTTTGACGGCCCAATTATGGATGTTTCTGAGCGTTATTATCGCGTTTATGAATATTGTTTAGAAAAAACTCGATACTGCGGACAACAAGTGCGATTACTATCTTTATCTGAATTTTGGCAGATGAAACGCGATTGCATTCCGGAAACTGAAATTGGTAAAATATCGGGTTTAGATAAAGACCAAGCGCTAGCATTCTCTAAATTACGCAAACAAACTGTACATACTCAACCATATTTTGAGTACGATACTCCTGCGGATGGTGCTGTTGATACGCTCACGAAAATTCAAAAGCTTGGTATCGATTTAGCAGTAATGACGATGCGTCGAGTTAGAGAACTCGATTTTGCTTTAACAAAATGCGATTTAGGTAAGTTTTTCGGTGAAAACCGCCGTTATTGCCTTAGTAATGACTACATCAAAACCCGCGATATTGAAGATAAACCATTGTTAATGAAACGAGCAATTTCTGAATTGCCAACTGCAGTAGATACTTGGATGGTAGGGGATACTGAGGCAGATATTGCTGCTGCCCGAAAGCACGGTATAAAGGTGATAGCAGTTGAGTGCGGTATACGCTCTAAGACTCAACTACAACTATATCAACCTGATTTGATTGTTAAGGATTTTAGCGCTGCTGCCGATGTAGTTTTAAAGAGCTGGTTACAAAAAAATTAATAAAAATAGAATAAGGAATAAAAACTTGATAATTTTCATTCCTTATTTCTATAATTTCTAGTTTAATTAATTTACTTGAAAAAGCTACAAATTAGCCAAAGTAATATAAAAGTAACTACCGTCGAAAACTGTTCTGCTGTCATAGGTATCAATTGAATTTGCGGCAATAGGAAGCTGGCAATTAATGCCCCAGCAATTAAACCTACAGTTAATCCAGCAAAAGTCAACAGTACTGAACGGCCCAGGCGACTTTCTTTACGATTAAGAAAGTATACACTAATACCAACTCCAAATATCACGAGGAGTTGCAAAATCTGGTAGCCTCTAGTTGAATAAAATAAGGCGATCGCGCTCAAAGAAGTATAGCCAACCAGAGGTAAAGCAACATCAGCCAAAGTTGGTTTATCTAACAATTGAGCTAGCCATGCGGGCGACTGTTCGCGCCTTGGTAAACTTTCTTGCACGGGGGGTTGCATTAATCTTTCTGGAAACCGGATGCGTTCGGGTACTTTAATTTTGCCTTCTTGGCGCATCCGCAAGCGTTCCATTAAAATTGCATCATAGGCAGTCTCAATTACTTCCAGACGTTTCGCATCACCACTATACTGTTCTACAAGGCGAGCGCGAACATCCTGAACTTCGTCGAAACTTGCATCTTCTGATACCCCAAGTTTTTCGTAGGGATTCTGATCGCTCATGGGAGTCAATTACTTTAACCTTAGTTTGTGGCAGCTATATTGTTAAGAGAAAAACTATCTTTAGGATTTATACGGGTGTCAAAACTAACGCTTTGGTTAAAGTCGAAACTCGATGAAAGCAATATTCAAAACTTAGTTCCCTTCAACAATAGCGACTTAAACCGATCGCACGACTCTTGCTGCGCGACAAACAGTAGTTTTAACTATAATCACTTTAACATATTGTGATAACTCCGTGTATCCCCTCATGTCGTTGACAGATTCGAGCTTTAATCTAGAATCTGAGCTATAAATAGCCAAAAGGTACTATCGCGTAGATAAGGATAACGTTTGTGTTTTTGCAAAAGCTACTTACTATATCGGAAATTGAGTTTTAATTAATCAACACCATAATCGTTTGTGGCAATGAGCTACATGCTGATTTCAAGTTAAAACGTTTTTAATTACCTACTAACTAGGATAATAAAAGTGTTCTAGTTTACATAAGACTCTGGTTTAAGATTCGGGCATCTATAAAAAGCAGGTAAATTGCGACAAAACGGAAATTTTTTCCCTAAAATTGCATTAAAAGGATAATAGCGTTTTAATTATCCACAAACCTGTCTACACTAGTATGAGCGAAAATCAGGGAATCCGCATCTTAGCCTGTAGATTCTTAATCATCCCCAAAACGAAAATTGCGTTT
Source organism: Calothrix sp. OTE_75_metabat_31 (assembly GCA_031379725.1). Taxonomy (GTDB): domain Bacteria; phylum Cyanobacteriota; class Cyanobacteriia; order Cyanobacteriales; family Nostocaceae; genus JANNFJ01. The sequence goes on along the minus strand of JANNFJ010000796.1, from coordinate 2,110 downwards.
TGGCAAGGTGAACGAAGTGCGTTTAATCCTATAATTTTTTGTGCAAAGTGATGGTCATGGCTCCTGCCAAGATTCTTGTAGTTGATGACGACCCTGCGGTTCGTAACCTAATTCAACGCTTTTTAAGTAAACAAAGCTACCAGGTAGAGGCTGCCGAAGACGGCAAAACTGCTCTAGCCCTCTTCGAGCAATTTAACCCAGATTTGGTAATTCTAGATGTGAATTTACCAGATGCCATCGGGTTTAACCTCTGTCAGGAGATGCAAAGCCGTAATGGTGTTTTTGTGTTGATGCTAACTAGTCGTGCTGATGAAGCCGACAAAATTCGCGGCTTTTCTAAAGGTGCTGATGATTACCTGACCAAACCGTTTGGATTAGGAGAATTGGAAGTCCGAGTCGCAGCTATTTTAAAGCGTCAACGGGTTGTAACCACAGCCGAACAAAAACGCTTGGTGTTTGAGAAGCTCATGATCGATCCTGTGCGACGTGAAGTTACTCTTAACAACCTGCCCATACTATTGACGGCTTTGGAATTCGATTTATTGCATTTTCTTGCCAGCCATCCTGGTCGTGTTTGGCGACGTGCCGAATTGATTCAGGAGGTTTGGGATTATGAGTATGTTGGCGACCAACGGGTTGTTGACGTTCACATCGGTCAAATTCGTAAAAAAATTGAAGCCGATGCCAGTCAACCAGCGCTGATTCAAACTGTTCGGGGGGTCGGATACAAATTTGAATGTCCTACTCAACCAGTTGTGGCAGATAAGTCGTTAATTTGAGGAGTCCGATTCGATAAGCTGCTTTTTGCAGCTTAACCTTGACTTTGACACTAAATTAATTAATGACATACCACATTCGGTGCTACGCCTACACAGACTTAGCGTTTTTTGGAAAGACTATATCAACTTGCTTGTAGAAATGATTTCAAAAATCATTTCGCAACAAGTAGCTTAGGCAACTCTAGGCTAAAGAAGGCTATTATCTATTATTTGCACTACGGTCGAATATTGATAATAGCTACTTTTATTCCATTTGAAGATAATGATTATTGTTTAACTTTAGCATTCGTTCGGCTATAGTTTTTTTTCATATAGAGCATTATTGATAAAATCAATAAAGGCACGATTTCTCATGCCTTATTCATTCCTCAAGTATTAACTCTTGAAAATAGCTTTATTGATTGGGAATATCGCAAACTTTTAGCTGTGATGAAATAGGGTTTCCAGGTAGACACGAGCTGCGCTGCGATCGCTTTCACCATTTTGTAGCAAAAACAGCGACAATGCCGCTGTCAGCACCCGGTTCTGATCCCAATCTGGATGCGTTTCAAGGTAGGTCTTGAGGGATTCGTGGAGCGATTCGGGAATAGATGTGAAAATGTTAACTGTTGCGTTCATGAGAATGAGTCTCCATTGAAGTCCATCAATCGACGATTCTTGCTTGTAGCCTTGCGGATTAGGCAAAATTTTAGCTTCGGGTCCGATATGCTTTCTGGCTACCGGAATAATAATTTTACACAGATAGGGAACGGACAATCTTAAGCAAGCCGACTTATTGTGCGGCAAGAGGGGGGAGGTTTGTCAATGCTGCGAAATGTTACAAGGATGTTTATAAAAACTAAATATTTACGTAATAATCAGGGTTATAGTCCATAAAAATTTACATAACTTCATATTAACTCCGTATTTATAATCAAATATTAGCGAGGGTTAGAAATCCCCAGAATTCGCTGTCCACCCGATTTATCCGTCTTAAGGCTGTGGAAAACTAGGGAGTGGCTGTGGAAAACTTGTGGAATTGGTGAGGAAAATTGCTCGAAATGATAAGAATTACAAAAAGATAATTTTATTTAACGTGAAATCTACTTCTTTACTGCGGTTTCGTTCCTGGCTGTTTCGCGGTTGCGATTGTCTCATATACACAATCAGCAGCGTCTCTAGTCAGCGATTTAGCCCCCGAATCGCAGCGCGGGGTATATTCTATCGATTAACTCACAATGCTTAAGCTTGTGGCTATTTTATTGGGCCGGTATCAATACTGCGTAGGTTTTGAAGTTTTCCCAAAATAGATCCACCATTATCCCCCGATAAGTTGGGGGACTTTGTAAGGC
>JANNFJ010000729.1:0-2695 GCA_031379725.1 Calothrix sp. OTE_75_metabat_31 | reverse complement strand
CTCTCCCAACCTGACTTGTTTACAGCGTTTGGTACTTCCATGAAAAAGGTAGCTATAGAGTTATTTCGCATCAACGGTGGTAAGCAGGGATATTACATAGCCGATATTAAAGATAATAAATATTACTACTGCGGCAGCGAGTGGAAAGACGTAAAGCTGAAACTGATAGAATTGGGAATTGGTAGACCCGACCCGATTGGGAATTAACAAATAATATTACAACAAATATATTTACTGGATGTTGTGTTGGCTTACTACCTCTTGACCTTTCCCCCTCACTCTAATTTATGCGTTGGCTAAATATATTGATTGTTTCAAGTCAATACGACCCACCTCGTTTTGTTGAGTTTGTCATGGTGGTTTGTGCGATTTTCGCATTAATAGCTTCGATTTTGTTTCCGCAGGATCAGCCGTATTTTCTGCTGTGTCTGAGTTTGGTGCTAGGGTTATCGATTTCGATTTTAGTACGGGAAGCGATTGTACCTTCTCATCAAACTCGTGTTTCCCAAATTACAGCTTTAGCTTTACTTATTACCAGCTTGTTCGGTTTCGCTGATTTTTTCCAAACTTTGTAGAAAAACTTATGTTTTCCCCCAGTCCGCTTATAGAGGACTTCTGCTATTAGCATGGGGTTTACAACCCGATGCGGGTTATGAAGCAGTCGAAAAATCTAAAATTACCTAGTTTTTGATGAAGATGCTTCGTTCTTCATACCAATTCTATGTGTTAGCGTTCGCGTAGCGTGTCCTCTTAGGACTCAGCTAGCCCAAAGGGCTAGCTGCATAGAATTTTACCCCACCCCTTAATCCCCTCCCCGCTTGCGAGGAGGGTACCCTGCGGGAAGCGCTACGCTCTATAGGGTGGGGTTTTATATTATGCAACTTCAGATTAAATTGGTATCAGCATGACATGAAGATGCTTCGTTCCTCAGCATGACATGAAGATGCTTTGTTCCTCATACCAATTCTGTATGAAGCTGCATAGACCGCCCCAGGCTGTAAGCCTGGGGCTAACTGGAACGAAGCCTGCTGTAAGCAGGCTAATAATATGCATCTTCATATAAAAATGGTATCAGCATGACATAAAGATGCTTCGTTCCTCAGCATGACATAAAGATGCTTCGTTCCTCAGCATGACATGAGGATGCTTCGTCCCACCCTGCACCGAAGCAAGCTACAGCATGACATGAGTCCAGATTCCGCTCGTTTGGGGTATAACTCAACCGATTTTAAAATTGAAGTATCTCTAATATCATGCTGCATTCCGAAGTCAGTTGTGGCAAATTCGATTTGTAGCATTAAACGATTTTTACAGGTAGGAGTAACACCTTTATGAAAACAAAACCCATCTTCGACAAATCCTAAACCAGCTTGACCACAAATAGTGATTAAAGATTCTGCACCGTAGTACTTGATAATATCTTCGTCTGTTTCTCGTTTACGCAGTATCAGATGTGAAAGCTTTTTATTCTTGTGACTACCACGAACACAAATATGCGGGCCATTTTTTGTATCTACGTCAGTTAAATAAAAGAAGAATTTGATAAAACGATAATCATCTAAATCGTAGTGAAATAGTTGACCATTGGAACTAAGCTGTTGGTATGTTCTGTCTCCTGGAAAACTCCACCAAAGCAGAGAACCTTGATGTACTGGTTCTCGTTCTAAGTATTCAGCAGCTATTGCTAATAAATTTGCATCGTTTTGGAGTCTATAAATAGCGGGACAAAGCAAAGCTGTATTGAAATAATGACCTACAATAAACTGTGTTTTAGTTTGAAGTTCTGCTTGTTCTTTGTCATGTAAATAAAATCCTAATTCAGATTTTCTATTTCCATAACAAACCGTAGATTGAGCAAATTCAACGATTTCTTTAACTAGATGTTGAGGTAGGTTAATATTTAACGCTAACCCATCGTTTTTCAATTGGGTAACAATCTGCTCGACATTAATATTTCTAAAAGATGAATTACTGTCATTATCAGTTAAATTCGATATTTTATTTTTGCGATTTAAAAAATATACAATAGCTTGTGCTACTTTAAATCGACCTATTTTACGCATTAATAACCATTTCGGATTTTCAGTTAAACCTTTGTAATTTTCATAAATACTATTATATATACTTGAATAAATTTTCTCTCTGTAATTATTTAATTCACTTATAAGCATGAGTTGATTCAAGTAAAAAATAGTGGTTTTGCGATGATGCACTTACCCCTCAGATACAGGACTACCCTAAAGATTTTGTTGGTCTAGCCTGCGCTGTGCGCTTAAAGATACGTAGGGTGTGTTAGCGGTAGCGTAACGCACCGTTTCGAGGGCTTGGTGCGGTAGCACTTCTCGCAATACACCTTACATATACTTAGATTTTTAAACGCATTCACCGTTGACGTTCCCGCACTCTTCGCGCAGGCTACGCCTACATAAATCAAACTGGATTCCCATAACAAACAAATGGCTACTTACATACTAATAGTTTATTTTAATACAATTGCTGTTGATTTTACACAGATTAATTTGAAAATTTCATCAGTATACTTACCTAAAGTTTATCTGTATTCTTTAAAAAAATCTATAGTACGCGAGCAAGATGTAAGCCCTGCGGGCTGGCGCAAGCCTACGCACTACAAAATTATAAATCTGCCAAAACTGGATGATCCCTCGAGAAAACGAAAACTGGATTTCTATCATAC
>JANNFJ010000683.1:0-2573 GCA_031379725.1 Calothrix sp. OTE_75_metabat_31 | reverse complement strand
AATAACAGTAAAGACAACACAGCAAAAGTTGTACAAAACTTTCAAGCCTCTTGGCAGCACCCTTACCAACTCAAATACTATTTTGAACCCCAACAAGGTGCAGCATATGCCCGCAAGCGTGCTGTAGCTGAAGCAAAAGGTAAATTAATCGGATTCCTTGATGACGATAATTACCCCCAACCTAATTGGGTTGCCCAAGCTTATAATTTTGCTGAAAAATACCCGCAAGCAGGTGCTGTTGCCAGCCAAATTCATCCCAGTTGGGAAATCGAACCACCTGCTAATTTCAAACGCATTGCCCCATTTTTAGCAATCACCGAACGCGGCAATTTACCCCTCCTGTACGAACCAAGCAAAAAAATGCTGCCTCCATCTGCAGGGCTAGTTGTCCGCAAGCAAGCTTGGTTAGAAAGTATGCCAGAGAAACCTGTTTTAACTGGTCGAGTTAGCGGTAATACCCTAACAGGTGAAGATACAGAAATGCTATCTTACATCCAAAAAGCCGGATGGGAAATTTGGTATAACCCAGAGATGGAGATTCATCATCAAATTCCTAATTGGCGCGTGCAAAAAGAGTATTTAATTCCTTTTTTTCGCGGTATTGGGTTGAGTCGCTATGTAACTCGAATGGTGAATATTCAGCCTTGGGCTAGACCTTTCGCTTGCTTTGCTTACATCATTAATGATTTAAGAAAAATAGTTTTGCACTTGATTAAATATCGCGGACAAGTTAAAACAGAATTAGTTGCTGCTTGCGAGATGCAACTATTTATTAGCAGTTTGATTAGTCCTTTTTACCTTTGGAAAAATGGCTATCTTCAAAAAATGCAATAGGTGTTGTGGCAAAATTTAGAACCTCATTTTTTCAAGAATATGGAGGCATAAATTGGGGGGAAAGCTCTCTAATATAGGTAACATGTAGCCTTTTAGAATGCCCCAAATCCCGCAATACCACTGAATGGTATCGCTAATCGGCACAAAGCCTGCTTCAAGCAGGCTTCGCACCGATTATCCCCAGGTTTGCAACCTGGGGCGGTATATCGGGCAATCGAAGAATCCGAACCCCTAGCATAGGTCGCATATAGCCTTGTTGAATGCCCCAAATCCCGCAATACCATTGAATGGTATCGCTAATCGGCACAAAGCCTGCTTCAAGCAGGCTTCGCTTCGATTAGCCCCAGGTTTGCAACCTGGGGCGGTATATCGGGCAATCGAAAGGTCAGCACCCATTCCACCTATGTCCTTAAAAAATCGGGCATCTAATCCATTCCGAATTAGAATCGCAACAGTAAATTTCTATAACGCTTCTCGTTTCGATGCAATAAATTTGAGAACACAGCGATGCTGTGCCTTTACGCTCCATCGTTATTACAAAATCGGGAACCGCTATATTTACGCTACATCACAGTAGTAGTTTCATGTTTTAAGGTACTTCCAATCAAAAAAATTATCCCATCATAAGGGCGCAATGCCTTGCGCCCCTACGTATTAATTTTGAATTTGGGATAATTTATTTTTTGGTCTTCCCTAACTAAATAATCATACCCTTCATTGGGCGTTAGCAAAAAAATAGGGATGCTCTAGTTAATTGGGCATGAATAGGGTGCATTTACCACTTCACAGTTATGTAATGCATTTACCACCCTATCATGTCAAAAAAATTGTATAGCAATTCTGCGTCTAGCGGGTTCACCCTGCTGGAGATGCTTGTAGTGATTTTAATCATTGCCGTACTTGGCGCGATCGCATCTCCAGCTTGGCTAAGTTTTATCAACACCCGTCGTCTCAATGTTGGTCAAGACCAAGTTTACCAGGCGATGCGACAAGCGCAGAGTCAAGCTAAAAAAAATAAGTTGAAATGGCAAGCTAGCTTTCAAGTTCAGGATGGAATAGTTCAGTGGGCTGTTCATCCTAGTACTCTTAATCCAGCAAATGCTCAATGGAATAGTCTCGATCCAAATATTCGACTTGATGCTGAGACAACTTTACAACAATCAGGAGGTGTAAGAAGAATTCAATTTGATTATTTAGGTGCTGTAACTCCACCCTTGGGAAGAGTCACACTATCATCCGAAAATGGTGGGCAAGTTAAGCGGTGCGTGTTTGTTTCGACGATTTTAGGGGCAATGCGAACTGCAAAAGAACGTGATACTCCTGAAAATGGCAAATATTGCTATTAGATAGTAGCGATTTTGAGACAGTTGCTACTAGACATCTGGTAGATAATTAATTATGCTTTGCCCGAAAGCCTTGGTAGGGGCGCAAGGCATTGCGCCCTTACATCATTTTTAGAGATGTCTATTAGTTAATATCGCTAATTTTGACCTTTTCGAGAGGGCTAGAATCCGGGTTTCTGCGAGAAACCCGGATTATTTAAGAGTATTCCAAATCAAAAAGTGCCCCAACTGTCAAGCTGACCGAAGGGAAGCATCTGGGATACTTATCGTAGTCGATGGTTCTCAAGCGCGATATGTCCCAGATGCTTCCCTTCGGTCAGCATGACAGTTGGGGCACTTTTTGATTTGGAATACTCTTAAATAATCCGGGTTTCTCGCAGAAACCCGGATTCTAGC
>JANNFJ010000669.1:0-4147 GCA_031379725.1 Calothrix sp. OTE_75_metabat_31 | reverse complement strand
TTCTTGGGCGATCGCACTAAATACTTGGGGCTTGACTGCCAAAAATACAACGTCTTCGCTAGTTGTAAATACCTGACTATTGTCGGATGTCACTAATACCCCGTATTCTTGCGCTAAAAAATTCTGACGTGCTGGCTGCGGTTCGCTAACAATTATTTGTGATGGTTCATATATCTTAAGATTTATGAGGCGGGATAAGAGCGCTTCTCCCATTACCCCGCCACCAATTAAACCAAATTTTACAGACAAATCGGATTCACCCTAAATAAAATCTCTACCAAGTCTACATAAATAGTATCGCTTCCAATCAAGGAAACAATATCTCTGGCAAGGATTTTTAATTTACAAATTTAAAATCCATTACACGCGATAAGCAACTTCCTAAAAAAATCAAACATTTAATCTCAACAAACCATGATTTGGAATTTTAGATGCAATCCCTAACCTAAAACCCCAAATCGCACATCCCTAAATTATTGTGCCATGCGGTTTGGTTCGCTTCCCCAAGTTTGGTTGGGCGCGGGTGTCCGATTTGGGCGGGCAGGCGGTTGAGGCACTTCATGCAAGACTCCGCCTTGGGTGCTAACTTGCACGCAGCTTGGTGTAAACAAGAAGATGCTTTCACCAATCCGCTCTTGATGTCCATCCAGAGCGTATGTACCACCTGCAACAAAATCGACTGCCCGCTGTGCTTGGTCGGGGTCCATAATTGTTAAATTCAAAACTATGGATTTACGCTCGCGTAGTGCCTGAATCGCTTGGGGCATTTCTTCAAAAGTACGCGGTTCGAGTACCAATACTTCCGAAATACCATTCAAGGCACCGGGCATCCCAATTACATTATTCATTGCAGTCTTAGTCCCCGTTGCTACATCTTCAGTATTCATTGTAGGCATGGGTTCGCGCCAACGTCGATTATTAGCAGGGGCTTCTTGGGGAACAGCAGCAGCGGCTACTGGTGCTTGATTTTGCTGTTGATACAGATTTTGATAGCTATCAGCATCAACTTCTTCGTAATATTCTTCATATTCGACTGGTTCGTTCAAACCAACAAAGTCTCTGAGCTTAGAAAATATATTGTTCATTTGGGCGGGTTCCTGGTGCTAGTCACCTTTAGATCGGGTGATAAAAATGGTTGTTAGACAATCTTTACCGCTACTTTACGCGGACACTTTGAGAATTCTCAATAATTCTCTAGTTGTTTGTATCATTTCTCGCGTGTTAGTGGCCGTTTACATGAGGTTTTCTCAACATCTGCAAATTTACTGCACGCAATGATGACTCAAAATTATACACTAAGATGTCCGCGAAAATAACTTTACTTAGATCCATATTTACTATGGAGTCACTTTAAGTAAATACTATACTTTGGGTGACTTAGTGAACCAGGAACCTATATTTTTTTTGCGTATCAAATTTCCTCAGTGTTAGTGGCAAATTGCTATTGTCAAATACGACTTTTCATGAATAGCGCCTGGTGTGAGGATATAGGGGGTTAAATTCAAACGGCATTTCGATACATTAATTAGCCCTCACCGAACGTACTCCAAAGAGGATTGTTCCCAACCTGACCATTGTTGCATCCGCCTGCACAGCCAGTTGGTAGTCGTTAGACATTCCCATTGACAACTCCTGCATGTGAATATTTGCCCAGTTTTGTGATGCAATATCCTTGGCTAACTCACGGGTGCGATTGAATACATCCAAAGTTTGCGATTCATTTAACCCCAAAGGGGGAATTGTCATCAAACCTTGAATTTGTAAAGTTTTGTAACCATCAAGCGCTGGTAAGTCAGCCAAAAGTTCGGGTATAGTCCAGCCGGATTTGCTGGGGTCGGGGAGAATTTTGACTTGTAAGCAAACGCGAGGGTTGACATTGAGTTGAGTTGCAAGTTCGTTAAGACGTTGTGCGAGTTTGAGGTTATCGACTGAGTGAATCCATTGAAATAGTTCCAATGCTTTTTTGGCTTTGTTGCTTTGTAAATGCCCAATGAAGTGCCAAGTGATATCGGGCAAGTCATGCAACTCGGCTTGTTTGGTTTCGGCTTCTTGGATGCGATTTTCGCCAAAATCACGGATTCCTGCGGCATAGGCAATGCGAATTACCGACGCAGGAAATTGCTTGGTGACGGCAATTAAGCGGACAGAATCGGGAAGTTGAGTGCGAATAGTGGTGATGCGAACCGACAGGTCAGAAAAAGCGTTTTGGGCGCTGATAGAAATGCTCATTGGAATGTGCGTTGGAAAACACCTTGAAGTTGATCGTACTCCCCAGATGGCCCAGTGCGCCGCAAATAACGCAAGCGATTTTCTAACATCATGCGTGCCTCAGTACGTCCGATAGGTTGAAACTTCATACCTTTGCCTTCGGAAGTGACTATGAAAAATAAACGTTGAGCGTAAAGTGTTGTGAAGAGTTCTTGACTATCATCCACCATGCATATTCGATAGAGCAAACCCCAAGTTGGATGATTTAGGTAAGTTTCTGGGCTTTCTGAGTTCATCTACTAATGAAGGTATGAGTACATATAATCTTTTCGCTCTTTAAAACAAAAACTCAGACGATAGTTCGGGTGTTTCGCCTTTAGATTTGCTTAAAAATCCGAAAGAATTGAGCTTGTTTGTCTGCAATTTGACGCAAACTGCGATTTATAGGCAGGATTCCCCTTAAAACATTCCACTTGACAGTTTTATCCGGTCTAGCGGTCAAGAACAGCTTTAACGTAATGTAGTTTGAGTGTCGATAGCAATAAAAATTGCAGTTGCGATCGCATAATCTTCATCATGACTCAAACTCAATTGCCATTGGTTTTGGGGAGGCAAAGAAGTGGGGGTAGATGGGGGGGAACATATATTATTTTCTACTCCCTTGACGAATTCTGTCTGTGTTACTTCCTGTACTGCCAAAGCTGCTGCAACTGCGGCAGCATTATTGTATAGCTTTACATATGGCATTCCGCTTTGAAGACGGCAAATTTCTACATCAGTATAACCGACTCCTTGCCATCCTGTCCCCAAGGCTTTAACTACAGCTTCCTTTGCTGCCCAGCGTCCGGCTAGCTTATTGATTGATGCACGGTTCAGAATATTTTCGTTGTAACCGCTATTTTGCTGTTCGTCCAGGGTATATACCCGTTCGAGGAAGCGCTTTCCAAACCGCTTGATCAGTGCTTGGATTCTAGGGATATAAACAATATCTGTTCCGAGTCGAATCATTAATTAAGGGAGTGGGGAGTAGGGAGTTGCTTTTTCCAATGCTGCAAGCTGTGCTTGAGCTTTGTTGAGAGATTCATACCATTCACGTTCGGGGTTGCTGTCTGCGACAATTCCTGACCCCACTTGTCCCCAGACGGTGTTGATTGAAGTGGGGGGACATGGGTCTGTAAAGGAAGATGAGAGAAAGGAAGTATTTTTGGTTTTCAATTTCTCTATCCCATTAGGAGCAAGTAAAAGGGTACGGATGAGGATATTTAAATCTAAATTTCCACGTAAATCAAGATATCCACACGAACCATAGAATAAACTTCGTCTAACCGGTTCGAGTTCTTCGATGATTTCCATGCAGCGAACCTTGGGACAACCACTAATCGTACCCCCAGGAAACATAGCGCGGATTAAATCAATAGTAGTGCATTCGCATCTTAAAGTACCTTTGATGTTGCTGACAAGGTGCATCACATGACTATACCGCTCAATTGTTAACAATTCATCAACTTGTACCGTGCCCACAGCGCAAACTCGTCCTAAATCGTTACGTTCCAAATCCACTAGCATTATATGCTCGGCTCGCTCTTTGGTGTTATTGAGCAATTCGGCTGCAAGTTGAGAATCAGCAACAGGTGTGGTTCCACGCGATCGCGTTCCGGCAATCGGTCTTGTAGAAACGTCAAATTTCGCGTTTTCGTTTGTTTGTGCTTCGACTAATCTCTCTGGCGAACAGCTTACCACTTCTCCCCAAGGTGTGCGCCAATAACAAGCAAATGGTGAAGGATTAATTTTTTGTAACGCTTGGTAAACATCCCATCCTGATGCAGCAGTTTGCGTGGTAAAGCGCAGCGACAAGTTGGTTTGAAAAATATCTCCAGCTTGGATATATTTTTTGGCTTGACGCACCACTGCTTCGTAGTCTTCCTGGGTTGAGATGAAA
>JANNFJ010000638.1:0-8105 GCA_031379725.1 Calothrix sp. OTE_75_metabat_31 | reverse complement strand
ACAACCCCAGCAACTACAAGCACTGGGTCAGCTACAACCCCAGCAATGAATTTAGCACAGGCTCAAGCTTTAAGTTCTGGAGGATTCGTCTCGCAAAAGGGGGGAAAACTCAAAGCAGGAGACAGGGCGGGAGGATTCAATTTCGGGAACAAAGAAGGCAAGCTACCTGCAGCAGACAGTGCAGGTAATCCCATTAGCTATACAGAATATGATGTAAATCCAAAAAGTGGGAAAACACGTGATAGCGAACGCATAGTAGTCGGAAGCGATGGGACACATTGGCACACCACAGATCATTACGCCAGCTTTAATAAAGTAAAATAAAGTTGATTAAAATCCAAGTATACAAAGCATTGCTAAATAAGGAGTAAACTTTTCTTTACTAATATTTTGGCAGATTCAAGTTGGACGAGCAAAAAACAAGGAGAAATAAAGATGTTTTTTATAGATAATATTTTTGGCGAACAAGCTTATTTTTTAGTCAAGCAATCATCTCCATTAGTGTTAAAAGAACTTTTAAGTCAGTCAGAGGAAGAAAACCCAAATTACAATCTTACGGTTATTGATGGTGCAAACTGTTCGACAAAAGAAAATTTTTTTGAAGAGGTCTCTTCCCGTTTAGACTTCCCTGAATACTTCGGTGGAAACTGGGATGCTTTTAATGACAGTTTTACTGAAACGCTATGGAGTCAGGAAAAACCAAAATGTATATTTATTATTTTAAACGCTGACAAATTGTTGAGTAATGTTGATGAAATCGATTTGAGCAATATGCTGAACATATCGAAAGACGCAATTACGGAGGTATCTACAGCGGACGATATGAATTTATTAGTCAAAATTCTTTTTGTCTTAGAAGATATACAAGCATCTAGAGTGGTCGAAATAATGAAAAAGCAGTCGATCTCGTACAAAGAGGTGTTTTGGGATTAAGTTCTCAAATCCTCTAACATTCATATTTACACCGCGTTTTTTCAACTCATTTTCTAACTTTAAAGCTGGAGATTTTTTATGGTTTTTTCCAAGTGTCGCACTTTGACAAGCACATAAATATATAGTGCCTTGTTGTACTGGTTGCAATCCCATGTTAACAAGTAAGTCAGTAAGCTTCTGGGGTTTATATTCTCCTATTTTTCCTGACTTAGTTCCGTAAGTGGTTATATTCAAGACGATACTGTTGGCGAATAGGGGTCTTGCCCCTTCCAGAAGGATTTTTCGTTATTTTACAAGATTGTAAGGGCGGGGTAACCCCGCCCCTACAAAGGTTTTTTGGTAAAATGAGGGGTTAGACCTACTATTGCCAATGGCATCCGCAGGAGTTGTCGGGAATTTAAATTTGGAATCTAAATTATTGCATTTTTTGTAAAATTAATTGTTCTCCACCTTGTTTAGCAACAATTGCTGGGTCTAAATTTAGTTTGGCTTGAATATGTTCTTTTACCTGCCTATCTTCTTTAATTACTTGGTCACGAACGAGTTCTGCGGCATTTTTTAATTTTACCTGCTGCTTACTATCTTCGGCTTTGCTATCAGATTTAATTGTGTCTTTAATCGAAACTTTTTTAACCGCGTGCTGAGTCGCAGCAAATTCTTTGTTATTACCGATTATATTCATTGCCTCTCTTTTGTTTAAATATTGACTGCGCGTTCCCACTTTGGGATTTGGAGTACTTTTTTTCTCATCGTAAGTAGAGGGAGGCGCTATTATCTTTTCTTGACTTTTTTCTTGGATGCCACCCAAACCGACTGGATTATTCTGACTTTTTTTATTTAATAATCTTGTAACTTCTGGGTCGTTATTACGGGAGTTTTCGTTTGTTGCTTTATTCTTAGAATTATTTGTTGCGTGTGATTTTAAATGCTCATCCGAGTGTTGCTTTTTTGCTTTTGCTTCTTTGTCTTTTATTTTTTCAGTAGAGTGTTTTTTCGGTTCCTTCTTAATATTTTTACCTTTTTGATGTTTTTGATTAGAACTTCTTAATGAAGCCACAGTCAAAACCTTGTCTAGTAAAGGTTTCTTGTCATTTAACTTGCTTGTATTTAAATCCATGCTCGATATACGCTTTTCCTCCTCTTCATTTACAGACATTTGTATTGGTGTCGCACTCAAAAGACCTGCACACTGAATTGTATCAAGGTGATGGCCGTAACGTTCTGCCTGACTTAGAGATGTTTTTAAGTCTGGTCGTTGCGATAATGTCTTTAGTTGCATAGTGAAATGGCATCGTTGAAGCGCTCCCTCATCTGGGCTAGTTAGGGGTGATGTTTTTTTCTTATTTCGCTTCTCGTTCTGGTAAAGTCGGCTATACATAACAAATACTTTTCAGTTTAATTTATAAAGTCTAATTTCAGACTGCGTAGTTGGTTACATCCCTCCGGGTTCCCCAACGGGGTACACCCAAACTATACTTATGTAGGACTACTATTTGATTTTTAAAAAGATACGTAGGGTGTGTTAGCGTGATTCGTAACGCACCGAACCCTTGATAACGGTGCGTTACGACTTGCGTCTAACGCACCCTACAATACCTAATCTTATTTAAAAATCAAAGCGGATTCCTATATATTCCTAAATTAAAACTCTCATTAGATAAGTCAACATCAAAAACTAGACTAAAGTCTAATTTTTTGAGCTTCTAATCAATAAATTATTTGAGTTATAATTTGGGATGTTAGACATCTTCAAAAAAAATGTAAGGGCGCAATGCCTTGCGCCCCTACAAAGGCTTTCGGGCAACGCATAATTAATTTATGGACATGTCTATTACAGTTATAAATAGCAGGTAAATTCAAAAATAAATAAGGTTCCTGATAATTTTTACGCACACCGGGAATGCAGGAAATTGTCAACTATATATACTGAGAAACAATTATGAGTACCCAACAGCTTCTTCAGAAAAAGTCTACCTCAACAAACACTGCAACCTCAGATAATCAATTTGAAGGTCGCGGGTTTGCTGTGCAACACAAGTCAGATAACGAGCAATCAGACTTAAATACTCAACTTAAGCAGGCAAAGCGCTTTGGTCACAGTATTAGCCAAATGAAGTCAGAATCTGCTCAACCTTCAAAACAAAACCAAACTAGTCAAAATTCATCCTCTGGTTCTCGTGGTTCCATGCCTGCACCAGTTAAGTCAAAAATGGAAAATTCGTTTGGAGCAAATTTTGGCGATGTCAATATCCATACAGACAGCCCTAAAGCTAAATCTATGGGTGCTTTAGCTTTTACTCAAGGCAGCAATGTTCACTTTGCCCCTGGACAATATAACCCGCAAAGCGCTTCAGGACAAGCACTGTTAGGACATGAACTAACTCACGTAGTTCAACAAAGAGCCGGAAGAGTAGCTGTACCTACTCAAAGTAAAGGTGCCCCCATTAACGCTGACCCCAGTTTAGAAACAGAAGCCGATCAAATGGGAGCGAAAGCTGCTCAAGGTCAGCAGGTGCAAGTTCCTGGTACAACTAATAACTCTAAGACAACCTCACCAATCCAGAATAGTACTGAACCCGTTCAATGTTTCTTACCCATGTTAATGGGTGGTTTAGGAGCCTTGGGAGGAATGATGGGTGGCGGCGAGCAAGAAGGTGGGGGAGGTATGATGGAAGGTATTGGTGGAGCGCTGGGAGGAATGGCGGGTCCCCTGGGAGGAATGGCTGGCGGGATGTTAGGTGGTGTTGCTGATGGTCTGTTAGGTGGGCTAGGTGGTGGTAAAAAGAAAAAACCGATGTAGTTACAAATTTGTTTTTGGTACGTGACGCTGTAAATCGCAATGTCGGCTCGTAAGATAGGCGTCTCGCCTGTCTTACAAATATACAGGGACAGGCGAGACGCTTATCCTACAAATATATATGGACAGGCGAGACGCCTATCCTACGGGATTTTACGCAGCCGACACTATTTAATTGTGATTTTTGGTGAGTCGTATTCGCCGCTTTGGTTTTTGGATAACGCACTTTCTGCACCATCTACTTTGACTCGAACTAAGTATTCTCCTGGTTTAAGGTTTTGGAGAGGTATTGTAATTATGTCAGTATCTTCTGTTTGTGCTGGTGCCAAACAATAGTACGAGAAAGGTTCATTATTTGATATTCGATTTAGTTGCAATATAACTCTTTGGTCTTTACTAACTTTTGGACTAAATTTAACATTGATGTCAAAGCAGCGTAAATCCCCATCATTACCCTGTGGAGACGTTAGATGTAACGTCTCTACGGTAATTTTTGGATGTAGCACAAATGCCATAACGTTGGATTCGACGAGATGATGTGGTGTACTTATTGGAGTTTCATGTATGATTTGTAGAGTTTGCACGCCTGCGCTTAATGGAGGTACTTGTATACTTACTTGCGTCTGTTGAACATCAAAAGGTGTAAATAATTTATCTATATTACTTATTCTAACTTTGGTGATATCACCGCGTAATCGTTTACCCCGAATTAAGACTGTACTGCCGACAATAATATGAGCTTCTGCTTGTGCGGACACCGTTACTTGTTCAATAATTGGTTCAGACAAAATCGGGTCAAGAACCTCTGGTTTATCAGTACTATCACTCTCGATTAGAACCATTGACACTTGATAAGTAGCCGAAGGTCGATAATTTGTTTGCAGGGCTGACCAGATTCTGGAAGTTTCTTCCATGCTTAAAAAGGCTGGGCTAACTTTCATTTGCCCAAATCTTAGAGCTAAATTAGATACAGATAAACCTGTAATTGCCTGTGCAAATACGCTCGATGTACTTGTCTCGGCGGCATTTTTCAAAGCATTTTCTATAGTCTCAGATGTAAGAGTAGGTGATTTGTGCAACATCTGCATTACGTAACCTAGTAAAATCTCCGCTTGAAAATCTTTGGCACCGTAAGCTGTTAATAGATAGTGTAAGTCAAGAGCTAGGGGTGGATTGGTCGATTTTGTGTTGCTGGTGCTGTAACGACTGCGGTATTCTTGAGATATCCAATCGACGTTACGATTTTGCGTGACGTGGTATAAAAAAAGGTTGATTTGCGCTCGCTCGTCACTTCCCACTTGAACTTTATCTGGTGGTAACGCGGTTACAAGCACATCTCCAACACTCGCTGCGATCGCATCACTGACTAAACCATTTTCTAGCAGGTTTTTTATCA
Organism: Calothrix sp. OTE_75_metabat_31; assembly: GCA_031379725.1. Lineage (GTDB taxonomy): Bacteria > Cyanobacteriota > Cyanobacteriia > Cyanobacteriales > Nostocaceae > JANNFJ01. Next base: position 2,979 of record JANNFJ010000638.1, on the reverse strand, counting down.
CTGCTGTGACGGTGGCTATAGAGAGCGCATTACTCATAATAATAATTATTATGTAGGTTTTCCGTGTAGCGAAGCCAACTTAGACATTTTTGACACATTTTATGATTTCGACAAAAGTATAATGTTAAATATACATATAATATATTATTATCGCATTAACCGAAAAAGGAATTATTATTAGTGTAGTTATTAATTATCTAACCCTGTTAGTACATCAGGTCTATCAAAAAACTTTATTAAAAAATAGGATGGGTTTCCCAAAATGAATTCCCCACCATCAAATAATTCTTGGATAGGTCGCTTGATTGGTGATAGCCAGCGTTACCGTTTGGATAAACGTGTAGGTGGAGGTGGTATGGGAGAAGTTTTCCTAGCCTCAGATGTGCGCGTTGGTAAAGATGTAGCGCTCAAACTGCTTAAAGATAAATTGGTCGCATCTGGCGAAATGAGAAAACGCTTTGAGCGGGAAATTGAAATTTGTGCTGCCCTACAAAGCGACCACATCATTGGAATTAGTGACTGTGGTGTGACTACAGAAGGTTATCCATTTTATGTCATGGAGTACCTACGCGGGCAAACGCTGCGTCAATTGCTGATGCGTGAAAGACGATTAACCCCCGAACGCACGGTAAAAATTATGACACAGGTGTGCAAGGGTTTGGAGCTTGCCCACCGAGGGGTAGTCATGCAACGCGATGGGAAAACCACAGACCGCATCAAGGTTATTCATCGTGACTTGAAACCAGATAATATTTTTTTAGTCCCTACAGATTTTGGGGAATGGGTAAAGATTTTAGATTTTGGGATTGCCAAAATTTACAGCGAATCATCTGAACAGACAAGTTTGACTAAGACTTTTCTGGGCACATTTCGCTATTCGTCACCCGAACAAATTCAGAATGATAAAAATATAGATGTAGCTGCTGATATTTACAGTTTGGGAATAATTCTTTATGAAATGCTTAGTGCCGCAGACCCTTTTGGGTTAAGCATTAAAGGTAATAATATCAGTGAACCTTCATGGTTGCTAGCTCATAGCTACGAACCACCTAGACCGTTACACGAACAACGTGGATGCGAGGAATTGTCTCCAGAGTTAGAAGCTGTGGTAATTAAATGTCTTCAAAAAAATCCAATTAACCGTTTTCAATCGGTGCAAGAACTCGGTCAAGCATTAGAATCGGCAATTATACCCGTAACAAAAATCACGATAAAGAATACAACAATTTTTCAACCAAGTCCACAGCGATCGCCAGGTGGTTCTCATGACGAAACTGCTGCGAGACCAATTCAGGCAGTAAACAATGAGACAGTTGATGCAACATTACAAGCACCGCAAAATAAACCTCAACCAGGTTCTCAGGATGTAACAATCGATAAACCATTGCAACCGTTATTACAAACACCTCAACCCGGTTCCAATGACGAAACAATTCACAAACCATTGCAACCACCTCAACAACAGGTGCCCGAAGGTACTATTATGCAGACACGACCTTCTGATATTCCACAACAGACATCCGAAGGTACTATTTTTCAACCACGTGTTGGTAGTGGTGACAAACTACCACCACCAGATAAAACGTTATTTCAAGCGAGACCTGGTACCAATCCTGGTGGACAACAGGTTGTCGATAACACGATTATGCAACAGCAACCTCGTGCGGGGAATAGTCCACATCCGGGAAATACACCTGAAAATACAATATTCCAACAACCACCTGCTTCTAATCAAAGGCAACAGCCGACATTAGAACAAACAATGTTTCAGGCAAGGAAAAATCAAGCAACACCTCAAAAAAAGCCTCTCAATACCTTGCTGATGGCAGGAATCACTTTAGCGATCGCATTAACACTAGGTATTATTTTTTACCTTATTTCTAGTACAATTAGTAATAAAAACGAGCCAAGGGTGCCGACATCTAATTCTTATTTGAAGCCTGATTGAAATAGCTATATATTCCCCGATACATTATCTAACGCGATCGCAAAATCAGTAATTACTTTGAAACTGATTTGCTGACTGTATTTTAAGTTGTAATTGTCGGGGCTATAATCCTTAACTTCGGGTTTAATCAAACATACAGCGAGCGGATTGCAGGTTTATGAAGTACAGCATATCACCCCGCAGTCAAGAGGGCGCAATGCCTTGCGCCCCTACATGCGTACTCGATTAAAGAAAATTGCTGTATTAGTCTTCGTCATTTTCGGCAAAATTTACTTGTTCGTAAAGGTCAATCAAAGCAATTTGAAAATCAATTGATTCAAATGGTAAAGTTGCGGATTCACCTTCAACTTCATCAAAAATCCATTTTCCCTCAGCAGTTTTTACATAATGCATTACATGATATTGATATTGGTTGATTAAAATATATTCTTTAAATTCAGGGATAGAACGATAATATAAAAACTTATTGCCCTGGTCATAATTTTGAGTTGATTTAGATAAAACTTCTGCAATTAGCAAGGGATTCATTACAGTTGTTGTATTGGTTCCCGTATAAATTGGTTCTCCTTGAATTACCATCACATCTGGATAAGTATGTTGCCGATACTTTGGTATCCATAACCGCACATCACCTATGTAAACATCATGGTTTTTACGCCTTAAAGCAATCTTTAATGATGCAGCTAAATTCAAGGCAAGTTTATTATGATTTGTAGTGCCACCCGTCATCGGCACAATTTCTCCATCGCGGTATTCGCTTTTATATTCTGCCTTTTCTTCTAGTTTTAAATACTCTTGGGGTGTATAGTTGCGTTTTTGCCTTTCTAACTGCATAAAAATACCACCATTATCTTGCGCTACTAATTATTTGTGCGAAAATTCGATATTCCTACAAGAGTAACTGCTGCCCGAAGCGTTGACTCTTAGAGGATGTTTGAAAAGTATTTCGCTGTGACTTTAGGCACTTTTAGATCCCCCCTAACCCCCCTTAAAAAGGGGGGAACCGGAGTCAAAGTCCCCCTTTATAAGGG